>JAFAGF010000075.1 GCA_023422975.1 Pseudomonadota bacterium | reverse complement strand
ATCTTGGGTGCCATGCTGGCAGCCGTGGGTGGGGTGTTGATTGCCTTGGCCGTGGGCAAACTCAACCCCTTCATTGGATTTATCGCTGGCATCAAAGCCTTTACCGCAGCAGTGCTGGGCGGCATTGGCAGCATTCCCGGCGCCATGCTGGGTGGTGTCATTTTGGGTGTGGCCGAAACCTTGGCCGCTGCCTACATTTCTTCGGAGTACAAAGACATCGTGGCGTTCAGCCTGCTGGTGCTGATTTTGCTGTTCCGCCCCACAGGCCTGCTGGGCAAACCAGAAGTGGAGAAAGTCTGATGCAACGCCTTCTCCATAACCTCGGCCCCGCTTTGATGGCGGCCGTTATTACCGCCTTGGTCGTCACCCCCATCTTCGGCTTGCAACTCCAACGTGTCGGCGGGCAAATGAGCCTGGAGCCCCACTGGAACTATGTCCTATGGGCATCGCTGATCGTCTTTGCCGTACAACTGCTCAAACCTGCACTCCAAGGCGTCACCAAAGGCATTCGCCTGCCACGCGTGCCTGATGTGTCGCCCAATGTGCGCAATGCTTTGATTTTTGCTGCTTTGCTGATGGCTGTATCTTGGCCATTTTTTGCAGGGCGCAATGCTGTCGACATCGCCACGCTTGCCATGATTTACGTCATGCTGGGGCTGGGCCTGAACATCGTGGTCGGCTTTGCAGGGCTGCTTGACCTGGGCTTTGTCGGCTTCTACGCCGTGGGTGCCTATACCTATGCCTTGCTGTTCCACTGGGCAGGCTGGTCTTTCTGGGAGGCATTGCCCCTGGCTGGCGCTGCGGCGGCGCTGTTTGGCTTTGTACTGGGCTTTCCCGTGCTGCGTTTGCGCGGCGACTACTTGGCCATTGTGACGTTGGGCTTTGGTGAAATCATTCGCCTGCTGCTGATCAACCTGAACGACTGGACCGGTGGGCCAGATGGCATCTCCGGCATCCCCAAACCGACGGTACTGGGACTGGAGATGACCCGCAACCCCAGCGTGGAAGGTGGCACCACCTTCCACCAGTTGATGGGTTGGGAGTTCAGCTCGGTACACATGGTCATCTTCTTGTACCTGATGGCGCTGATGCTGGCCGTGGTCACCTTGTGGATTTCCAACCGCTTGATCCGCATGCCGATTGGCCGCGCCTGGGAGGCCCTGCGTGAGGACGAGATTGCTTGCCGCTCATTGGGCCTGAACCCCATGCACATCAAGCTTTCTGCTTTCACCTTGGGTGCCATGTTTGCCGGCTTTGGCGGGGCATTTTTTGCAGCCCGTCAAGGCATTGTGAACCCCGAATCTTTCACCTTCATTGAGTCGGCCTTGATTTTGGCTATTGTGGTGCTGGGGGGCATGGGCTCGCAGCTGGGCGTTATCGTGGCTGCCATTTTGATCACGGTACTGCCCGAGCTGGCGCGCGAGTTCTCGGAGTACCGCATGCTCATTTTTGGACTGGTCATGATCTTGATGATGGTCTGGCGCCCTCAGGGCCTGTTCCCGGTCACCCGCTCTCATGTGGAAGTGCCACAAAAGCGGGCTGCTTAAGCCGCCGTCCACCGATCACATTGAAGAAGATATTCCAGCATGCATAGCAGCCATTTGTTGGACGTGAAAGACCTGAGCATGCGCTTTGGCGGTTTGCTCGCGGTCGATGGCGTCAACCTTGAATTGGGCGAGAAGCAAATTCTCGCCATCATCGGTCCCAACGGGGCCGGCAAAACCACCGTGTTTAACTGCATCAGCGGTTTCTACACACCCACCAACGGCAGTGTCGTGCTGCAAGGCGAAAGCATTGCAGGGCTGGGCAGCCATGCCGTGGCTCGCAAAGGCGTGGTGCGCACCTTCCAGAACGTGCGTTTGTTCAAACGCATGACGGTGCTGGAGAACCTGCTGGTTGCGCAGCACCAGAAAGCACGCGTCAACGTGCTGGCGGGGCTGTTCAACACTGCCAGCTTTCGCCGCCAGGAAGCCGAAGCCATTGAGCGCAGCCTGCACTGGCTGGACTACATGGGCCTGCGCGAATTTGCCAACCGCGAGGCTGGCAACCTGGCCTATGGCCACCAGCGCCGCCTGGAGATTGCGCGCTGCATGATCACCGATCCCAAGGTGCTGATGCTTGATGAGCCCGCCGCAGGCTTGAACCCGCAGGAAAAAATCGACCTGCAAAACCTCATCCGCCAACTGCGTGACCAGTATGGCGTGGCCATTTTGCTGATTGAGCACGATATGGGCTTGGTCATGGGTGTTTCGGAGCGCATCACCGTCATGGAATACGGCAAACCCATTGCCCATGGCACCCCCGAAGAAGTCCGAAACAACGAGCGGGTCATCAAGGCCTACCTGGGAGAAGCCTGATGACCACCTCTACTCCCATGCTCCAGCTTGCGCACATCAGCACCCATTACGGCTCCATCTGTGCGGTCAACCAAGTGTCTTTGCACGTCAACCAAGGTGAGATCGTCAGCTTGATTGGCTCCAACGGCGCGGGCAAGACCTCGCTGCTCATGACGGTGTGCGGTAACCCACGCGCCACCAGCGGCTCCATCCATTTTGAGGGCGAGGACATCACCAACCTGTCCACGCACCACATCATGCAGCGCGGCATTGCCATATCACCCGAGGGGCGCCGCATCTTCCCTGACCTCACCGTCGTGGAAAATCTGCAAATGGGTGGCTTCTTCCTGAACAAGCCAGACATTGAAGCAGGCATCGAGCACGTGTTTCACCTGTTCCCTCGCCTCAAAGAGCGAGCCCACCAGCGCGCGGGCACCATGTCGGGTGGCGAGCAGCAAATGCTGGCCATTGGCCGCGCGCTGATGTCCAAGCCCCGCCTGCTGCTGATGGACGAGCCCACACTGGGCCTGGCCCCACTGATCATTGCGCAGATTTTTGACATCATCCAAACCATCCGCAGCGAGGGCGTGACGGTCTTCCTGGTCGAGCAAAACGCCAACCGCGCGCTGCAAATTGCAGACCGTGGCTACGTTCTGGAAACCGGCAAGCTGGTGCTGGAAGACACGGGCGCCAATTTGCTCAAAAACGACGC
>JAFAGF010000061.1 GCA_023422975.1 Pseudomonadota bacterium | reverse complement strand
AGCCTTTGGCTACGCTGCTGCTGGTCAAAGAGATGTTTGGGCAGCACCAAAAAAGCATTGGTCTGCGCATTGGCCACCCCATTCCGTACAGCAGCTATAGCAGCTTGCCCGTGGAGCAGGGGGCTGCAGCCAAGTTGCTGCGCAAGCACCTGTACCGTGTGGCCCAAGATAAGCCCGACTTGCTGCGTGTGGAGACTGCGATTGCCCACCCGGTCAATCGCAGTGCTTTGGCGCAGGCCGTGAGTGCTTGCGAGCTGCTGGGTGAAACCCCGGACGGCAAGCGCATACATTTATTTCAAGGCGAGCTGGATTCCCCCATCCTGCGCGAAGTGGGACGGTTGCGGGAGCTGTCGTTCCGTGCCGTAGGGGAAGGCAGCGGCACGCGGCGTGATCTGGATCGCTTTGATGCGCGCTATGACCACTTGATTTTGTGGGACCCCGAAGATTTGGAAATCGCAGGCGCCTACCGCATGGCACGCACCGCCAAGGTGCTGGCCGAGCAGGGTGTGCAAGGGCTCTATACCCACAGCCTGTTTGAATTTACGCCCGGCATGCAGCCGTTTTTGCAGCAGGGGCTGGAGCTGGGGCGCTCTTTTGTGCAGCCGCGTTACTGGGGCAAGCGCTCGCTGGACTATCTGTGGTTTGGCATCGGCGCTTATGTGCGGCGCTACCCGGAGTGCCGCTACCTGTTTGGCCCCGTCACCATCAGCCGCGATATGCCGCCTGCAGCGCGCGATTTGCTGATCTACCACTACCGCAATCACTATGGCGCGGCCTGTCTGGCGCATGCGCGCCGTCCTTACCTGCCCGCAGAAGGTTGGGAGGTGTGCTCGCAGTTTTCTGGAGAGGATGTGGCGGCGGACTTTGTGCGCCTGAAGCATTTGCTGGCCCACATGGGCTCGGCAGTCCCCACGCTGTTCAAACAATATGCCGAGGTGGCGCAGCCAGGGGGCGTACGCTTTTTGGATTTTGGTGTCGATCCAGACTTTTCGCACTGTGTGGATGGCTTGGTGCTGGTGGACGTGGACAAGCTCAAACCGCACAAGCGGGCGCGTTACATGGGAGAGGCCGCCCCGCAGTCTGGGTGCTGAACAATATCGAGGGTTTTAGGCTTCCTGCGCTTGTACAGCAAGCGCAGGAAGCTATTGTTTTTATCGTGTGCCCGGCACCGACACCAGTTGGTGCAGGCCATCGCTAAAGCGTGCTGCGTACATGCCAAGGCGCAGCAAAGTCCGGTGATCGACTTGCAGGTTCACTTCGTGGGGGGGCAGGGCATGGGTGATGCGCACGGCCTGGCTGTCGGTGGCGATGAGTTCGGGCTGGCGCAGTGGTGCTTTGCGCGCATCGAGCAAGGTGGCGACCAAGGGGTGGCCAATGT
This sequence comes from Pseudomonadota bacterium, assembly GCA_023422975.1. GTDB lineage: Bacteria > Pseudomonadota > Gammaproteobacteria > Burkholderiales > Burkholderiaceae_C > Comamonas. The sequence goes on along the minus strand of JAFAGF010000061.1, from coordinate 2,986 downwards.
CCGGGGTACGGCGTACCACCACGGCCGTCTCAGCCGTAGACAAAGCCACATAAACGCCGGGCGGGAACAGACCGACACAGCGGATCAATGCATCACCAGCCTGCTCGTACAGCTTGGACTGCGGGCCCGTCACGGCTTGCACCGAATCTGCCACGCTGCGCCCCGGGCGATTGCGGCGTGGGCTGATCATGGCGGCATAACGGTCACAGGTTGCCAGAATGCGCGCAAGCCGCTCTGCAGGCGGTTGCTGCATCAAAGGAGCCTGCGCGGTGGTATTGATGTGGTGCAGCCCCACCACGTCCAGCCAGAGCGTGTCTTGAATGCCCAGCTCATTCAGCCTGCGGCGCCCTTCCAGCGGATGCAGGCGGATGGCCTCTTGCTGGGCAATGCTGGGTCGCTCGCGCTGCAGTGCCAGTTGGTCTTGCAGCGTGGTCATGCCAATATTCATGGTGAAAGCGGCGCGCACCAGCGCGTCACGCTCCACGCGTGGCAGGTTAAAATCGGCAGCCAGGATGTGGCACAGGGTGGCGCACACCAAGGCATGCGAGGCGCTGTAGCCGACGGCGGAGGTACCTGCCAACTGGAACATGGCGTACAGCGCGCTGTCGTTATCGTGCGCTACCAGTTCTTGCAGCCAGGTGTCCAGCTGCATGACCTTGGCGGGCAAGTGCTGCACCAGCGCTGGGCGTGCCAGGAGCAGGCTCAGTGCGGCTTCCAGGTCAGACCACATGCCCAGCAAGTCTTGGTAGGGCGCTTCATCTTCGGCACTGGCATTCAGCGTCAAAGGAGCGAAGCTAGAGGGGTGTGTTGTACTGTGCATGGTCTAGCGCATCTCCAGCACCATTTCGTTGCCTTGCCGGGTCATGTGCAGCTGCGACAAGAAGCTATTGCCCAGCAGCACATAGGGCATGGGTTGTGGGCTGACAACGGCATCGACACCGTACACAGTGATGTCACCCACGCGCACCGTGTCCAGCTTGATGCGCCAGCCCTGTGTATTGCCGTTGGCAGTACGTACGGTGACGGTGCTGCCTTTTTGGAAATCCAGTCCCATGCGCTGCGCATCGGTCTGACCAATGCCAATCACGCTGGCTCCAGTGTCGACCATGTACTGCATGGGTTTGTTGTTGATAAAGCCGCTGTCCCGGAAATGGCCGCGGCTATCAGAGCGCAGAACCACTTTGCGGCCGCTGGACAGGCCCTGGCCCATGCTGACGGGAGAGTCACCGATGCGCAGGGATTGGCGCTGGCCCTGCAGCTCAATGGTGGCGCTGTCGCCTTGTACCTGGATCAGGCGCACCCCTTGGTGGCTTTCATTGGCGCTCAGCGCTTTGGGGGCACCGTTGATGACCAACAGTGCCTTGCTGCCCATCACCCCGGTCATGGTGACAGACTGCGCATAACTAACTGTAGCTGTCAGTGCAGAGCAGGTAAGCGTTACAAGCGTATTGCGCAGTGCAGGGTGGGGCATAGTGGGCGGTCAGACTGTAGGGTGGCCACAGTCTAACGGACCACCCTTAGTCGCGGAAGTTGTTAAAAGACAGCGGATGGTCGGCCATGTCCTTGCGGATCAGTGCCATTGCTGCTTGCAAGTCGTCGCGCTTGGCGCCGGTCACGCGCACTTTGTCTTCTTGGATCGCCGCTTGCACTTTGAGCTTGCTTTCCTTCATCAGCTTTTGCAGTTGCTTGGCGATGTCGGCTTCAATACCGTTTTTGACCTTTACAACTTGTTTGACTTTATCGCCACCGATTTTTTGCACTTTCTGGATATCCAGGAAGCGCACGTCCACGTTGCGTTTGGTCAGCTTGTTGCGCAGCAGGTCTTCCACTTGGGTGAGTTGGAACTCTGCATCGCCGAACATGGTGATTTCTTTGTCTTTGAGTTCAACCGCAGCCGATGTGCCTTTGAAGTCAAAGCGGGTAGCGATTTCTTTCGAGGCGTTTTCTACGGCGTTCTTGACTTCAACGAAATCAGCTTCAAGCACGGTGTCAAAAGATGGCATGGCTTTTCTTTCTTAAATAGGGTGGTGGACAAGGCACTTGGAGCGCTTGGCAGACGCAGGCCAAGGCACAGTGCGACAATCTCAAGGATGTTAGTCGAGAAAAATACCCCCCTGCAGGACTGCAACACCTTCGGCATTGTGGCCAGCGCGGACACTTTGGTGCGTATCCGCAGTGCGGCAGACGTGCAAGAATTTGCCGCCAGTTCGCATTACCAAGGCCGCCAAGTGTTTGTTCTGGGCGGTGGCAGCAACATTGTGCTCACGGGTGATGTGATCCATGCGGTGGTGCTGAAGATGGAGATTCCTGGTATTGCCGCTGTAGGCGACACCGACAGCCATTGGATCATTGAGGCTGGGGCTGGCGTGCGTTGGCATGATCTGGTGGCGTGGACGGTAGCCCACGGTTACCCTGGCTTGGAGAACTTGGCCTTGGTGCCAGGAACCGTGGGTGCAGCGCCCGTGCAAAACATCGGTGCTTACGGTGTGGAGCTGCAAGACCGCTTTCATGCGCTGGATGCGGTGGACTTGGTGACGGGCGAGGCATTTAGCTTGAATGCGGCACAGTGCGCGTTTGGCTATCGCGACTCCATCTTCAAGCACGCGCCGGCAGCGCCAGTGGGCACCCCTGTGGCCAAGGCGCAGGGTATGGGGTTGGCGGGTCGTGCCGTGATTACCAAGGTGCGTTTTGCGCTGTCCAAGCATTGGAAGCCGGAGATGGGGTATCTGGACTTGCAGCGCAAGCAAGAGCAAGAAGGTGTGGCACACCCTACTGCGCAGCAAATATTTGATTGGGTGGTGGCCATTCGCCAAGCGAAGCTGCCGGATCCTGCTGTGGTGGGGAATGCTGGGAGCTTCTTCAAGAACCCGACGGTGACGGAAGACCAGTGCAGAGACATCATTGCGCGTGAGCCCAAGATCGTGCATTACCCGATGCCAGATGGCTCCATCAAGTTGGCCGCTGGTTGGATGATTGATGCCTGCGG
>JAFAGF010000235.1 GCA_023422975.1 Pseudomonadota bacterium | reverse complement strand
ATGGGAGGCTCCTGGTTGCGAAGTGGTCAAAAAAGATCCGAAGCAGGGCTGCATGGGGCAGCGGCTGCAGGCTCACCAAGGACTGAGCAAAAACAATGCCTGCTTTTTGTATGCAGTTTTTGTATGGTGTTGAGGGGCTTGGGCGTGCCTTTGCGCAGACTTGGTGCGCGTGACTACGGGTTTGCACCAAGGTGACAGCGCAGCAGGGGCAATCCGCTAAAAATGCTGCATCGCATCAATAAGGATGCTGCTCCAAGGAATCTTGCACATGGCCCGCATTCAGTTCTCTGACTTTGACGACGCTGTTTTCGCGGTGCAGCTGGTGTGCCCGCCCCCACTGCACCCCGGTGCACACACCGACAACGTGCAGCTGCTGCAACTGGCATCGCAGGCGCGCTATGCTTTTTTTGCTGCGCTGGGCTATCGCGAAAACAATGTGGAAGGGGTGCAGATTTTTGTGGGCGACCAGGCCGTGCAATACAAGGCAGAGGCTTTTCCACAGCAGGTCGTCCAGGTGCAGCTGGCCGTGCGCGATATGGCCGCCAAAGGCTTTGATCTGGCCTACCGGGTGGTGGATGCGGAAACCGGGCAACCCATTACGTTGGGCAAGATTGGTATCGTGTGCGTGGATCGCTCCAGCAAGCGCCCTTGCGCTGTACCTGAGCGCCTGCAGCAACGGCTGGCACAGCTGGAGCTACTGACTGCAGAGGTGTGCTGATACCGCAGGTGCATTCGAGGTATTTAAAAAATAAGAGCTGTCAGCGCATGGTAAGCATAGGTTTCCATGTGAAAACTATCTGAAACCCTTTTAAATCAGGCGCAAGCAGCTATGTTTTTATGGCTGCACGCAGCTGCTGTCCATGCCGGCCATGCCCGTCACTTTTTGCCAACTGCTGCGCTGCGCCAGACAGGTTTGCAGGCGTTCTTGCTGTGCACGTTGCTGGGCTTGCTGCGCAGCCTTGGTGCGTTCGGCCTGCAACTGGGCGACTTGGGCACGGATTTGCGGCATCACCGCCAAGGCGGCTTTCTCGCCTTCCAAAATAGCTTGGGCACGCTGCGTAAAGTCGGCTGCGCTCATGTCCAGCACTTTGGGGCGCACGGTGATGTCGGCGGTTTTGAGTTCGGCCTGCCCTAACCGGTGACCCATGATGGCCAAGGACTGGCTCATGGTGCCCAGCAAGTTGCTGGGCTTTTGGCCACGTGGTTTGTCAGAGATATCCACCGCGATCACCAGATCGGCCCCCAGTTCACGCACCGCCCTGACGGGTACGGGGCTGACCACACCACCGTCCACATAGTGGCTGTCACCAATCAGCACCGGCTCAAAAACGCCCGGAATGCTGCTGGATGCGCGCACGGCCTGGCCGGTATTGCCTCTGGCAAAAACGGTGCGTTTGCCATCTTCCAGACGGGTGGCTACCGCCACAAACGGTTTGCCGAGTTTTTCGAGTGGCTGGTTTTTGACCTGTGCGTTTACGTAATCCTGCAGTTTTTGGCCTTTGACCACCCCGCCCGACGACCATTGCAGATCGCGGATGCTGGCTTCATCCAGTGCCACGGCTTTTTCTTGCAGCTCAAACGCATTCATGCCGCTGGCATACAGCGCCCCCACCACACTGCCTGCGCTGGTGCCCGCCACCATGTCGGGGGTAAAGCCATTGGCTTCCAGCATTTTGATCACACCAATGTGGGCAAAACCTTTGGCCGCACCGCCCCCCAAGGCCAAGCCGATGCGCACAGGCTGTGCGCTCAGGTCAGCGTGGGGTGGCATAGACGTGGCGGTACGCGGCACGCTGCCGCACGCCGCGAGCAAAAGCGCGCAGGCGCAGGCTGCCGGGCGGAGGAAAGCTGGGAAAGACATGGCGTGATCTTGCATAAATACCGGCGGATACATCTGTTTGTGCATCAAAAACGCTGCTGACTTTGTGTGCATGACGTGGTAACAGCACTTGAAGTGCTGCTTGGCGGATTGCACTTGCCATTCCAGCGTGGCAGCAGCGCAAGCTTGGCATTTGAATGAAAAAGCCCGCGAAGTTGATAGACGTCGCGGGCTTTTTAAATGGGGGTGGCCCCTTCGGCAGGAATCGAACCTGCATCTGACCCTTAGGAGGGGCCCGTTCTATCCATTGAACTACAAAGGGACGCGGGCGGTATTGTAAGTGTTGCTGAGCGGGTGCCGAGCCAAGCTGCGCAGTGCGCGGTTGGGTGTCAGTCTTTGCTTCTGGTGTAGATCAAGTCCACTGCAGTTTGCTCGCCCGTCTGGCCGCGCAGCGTCAGGCGGCGTGAGAGGTCGTAGAAGATGAATAAGGTGCCCATAGCGCCGGACAGGCTTTGCTCGTAGGCCACATACAGGTCTTTGGACAGGCGCTTGCCTACTGTCAAGGCTGCTCCTTGTTCACCGTCCTCGCTGGGGCCTTTGAGGCCCACTTCGTCAAAACCCAGCTGGCTGGCGAAGTTGCCCGTGCCACCACCGCCGCTGAGCAATGCCAGCGCGGCTTGCTGCAGCAGTGCGGTTTCCGCACCCCCAGCCGCCGCGCTGCGGCCCATGACCACCCAGGAGAGCTTTTCCGCGTCGGACATTTCGGGCTCGGAAAACAAAGTCACGCGCGGGTTGTTGGCGCTGCCCGTGACTTTGACACCGGCCTTGACCTCAATATTGGGCCGGAATGCCACGATGTCGATGGCCGGGTTGGCGTACGGGCCATTGAAGCGCACAGTGCCGCTTTCCACGTCCAGCGACTGGCCCCAGGCACGGTAGCGCCCGTTGACGGTATGGATTTCTCCGGTGATCCGCGGGCCATTGCTCACTTGCAACTGGCCCTCCAGGCGTGTCGTAATGCCGTAGCCCTGTAGCGCAAAGTCATTGCCCAGATCCAGCTTGACCTGAATGTTTGGCGGCTGCGCTGCCTGTACCGAGCCTGCCTCTTGTGCCGCTTGCACACGGGCTGCGGCTTTGTCGGCCTTGTCTTGCGCTGCTTGGCGTATGGCGGCCGATGTGATGTGCACATCACTGTCGAGGGTGGGGGCGGAGCTGTCTGCCAGCATGATGGCAGCGCGATCAACCTTCAAGTCACCCAGAAGGCTGAAGAGTCCGCGCTCCAGCGTGGCGTGCAAGCCCCCGCTGACGCTGAGCTGGCGGTCTGCACGCACCAGCACTTGCAGGCGCTCGGCGACGGCACGAATGTCCATGCGCATGCCGGAGCTACCTGCTGGCGGCTGGGGGTCGTATTCCACAAAGCCAGATCCTGTCAGGGTGCCGCCATCCTTGGGCGCTGAAGTCAGGTTGCCGCTTTGCCCCAGAATCCGGGTGCTGCTGCCTTCGCCGCCTTGCAGGTACAGCTCGGTAATGTCCAGACGCGTGCCTTGCAGGCGTGCCCGCAAGCGGCCATTTTTAAGGTCTACACCGTCCAGCAAAGACAGTACACCGAGTTCGTCGGCGCTGAGCTGCCCATCCCAGCGTGGGGCACTGCGCGTGCCCGACAGGGTGGCATTGGCGTTGAATGTGCCGCTGACCCGCCAGCCTGGCGGTGCAAACAAAGCCCAGATGCCAATATTGGGCATGGCCGCCTGGATCGTGCCATTGATCGGGGCATTTTCGGGCCAGCTAAAGCCTTCTGGGCTGGCACGCAGTTGGCTGCGAACATCGGCGTGAATTTGGCCTGCACGCTCGGAGTTCCAGACCAGTTGCCCGCGCAGGTCATTACCCTGGGCACTGACTTGCAAGCGCAATTCTTGCAAGCGGGTACGCATGCCACGGCTGCGCAGGGTGCGGGCCTGTACCTGACCACTTTGTGCATTGATTTCGCTGGCACCGCTGCTTCGCACTACGGTGATGTTGCTGGATTCACTGTCTTCAACCAGTAGGCGGATATCACCGCTGGCACGCTCCAGCAGCACATCGGCACGCAGTTGGCGACCTGTGGTGTCGATATTCCAGCTGCCTTGCACGACCAGATCGCCGCCCACTCCAGCGTTGGCGAGCAAGGGTTCTGTGGGGCTGGGGCTGAATGCATCGACCCAAGCCAGAGGAATGCCGCTGAGACGCCCTTGCGATTGCACCGCCCAATTGCCATTGCCAGCCTGGCGCAGCACGGCAGGTTGCCACTCGATGCTGGCCGTTGCGGTGCCTTGGTTGCTGGGTGGGGTTACGACCAGTTGGCTGCCGCTGGCTTGGATGCGGGTGCTGCGCACGGGGTTGCCGGTAGTGCGTTGGCTGGCGGTGACCGGCGCGCCCAGTTTGACCTGCCATGCCTGGCTGTCGCTGCCTTGCGGGCTCCAGCGCGCGCTGAGTGCCGCAATGCTGGCTTGCCAATCGGTGGGGGCTGCGCCTTGTGCCACCAGCAGGCCTGCTGTGAGGTCCGTTTGCAGGGCTATAGATTGCGCACCTTGCTGGGCTTGGCCGTCCAGGTTGATGCGCAGGTTTTCAGGGCTGCCAGAAAGCTGCAGCTGCAGTTGTTGCAGCTGTGTGGCGGAGCCATTGGCAGGGCGGTAGCTCAATGATTTGGCCTGCAACTTTCCGGTCAACTGCAGGCCGCTGGCTTGCACTGGCACTGCAGGGTTTTGCAGGCGCTGCTGCAGTTTTTCCCAGCCGCCGCGCCAGCTCAGTTCTGCGTTGGCTTGGCCTGCCAATTGGGCGCCTGCCAGTGGGTCTGCGCCCAGCGGCAGGCGTGACAACCACTGCCCCAGTTGTTCTGCCGCGCTAATTTGCAGCTGCAGTTGGCCTTGACCAGCGGCGGGGCCTGCATTCAGCGTGGTTTCCAGCCGTGTGCCCGGAAGCTGGGCCTGCAGTTTCCCTTCTATGGTTTGGGTGTCGTTGTTCCAGCTGAGGGCCTTGGTTTGTAGCTGTGCTTGCAAGGCATTCAGGTGCAGATCGCGGATCTGCAGGACGGGTGCCTTCCATTGTCCTTCGGCGCGCGCACTGGCGATGTGCAAAGCTTTGGCATTGCGCGCGGGAAGAGACTGCAGGTTCAGGGCAAATTGCACTTGCTGCTCGGCGTCGGTGCTAGCTTGCAAATGGCCAGAAATGGGGGCCGCATCCAGGTTGCTGTAGATGTCTGAGGGATGAAGCGCTTCGATGGTTGCCGTGGCTTCGATGGTTTGCTGTTGGGTATCCAGACGACCTTGGGCTTGCAACTGAGCATGTTGGTCTGTTCGGGTGCTGCTTTTACCCAGGAAGATGCGGGCCTGCTCCAGCGTCCATGTCTGAACGCCATCAAAGCGTGCGTTTGCCACGAGGGCGCGTACGGGCAGGGCTTGTTGATCCCAGGGGCCGGGAAGTTGGTTGTGCAAGTCGGCATGCAGTTTCCAGCCCGTACCATCGGGCCCTGCTTGCAGGGTGCCGCTCAAGTCGGTGTGTGGCCCCCCCGACATGAACAGTGCTGCATCGACATGGCGCAGATCTGCCTGGGCTTGCTCCACAGGCTGTGCCAGCCAAGGGCGAATGATGGCGCTGATATCGGCGGACAGGTTGTTGTCCTCTGTGCCCGCCGTGTCCGTCGCTTTTGGGGTATGTGCTTTGGCCTGGATGGTGAGCTTGGCTGCTTCGGACGCCAGCGTGCCGTTGATGTCTGCCGTGGCGGTGATGGACAGCGTTTCAGAAGGCTGCTGCGGCAGTGCTGCCTCGATGGCACCTTGCAATTGGGCCTCCAGCTGCATGGGGGCTGCGGCTTGGAGCTTGGCCTGGGCTTCATACAGGCCGCCGGCATAACGCAAGCTGCTGACTTGCAGCTCGTGGTGGCTGCCGGTGTACCGGTATTGGCCATACAGCTCGGTGATGGTGGTCTCTGGTGGGCCTTCCCAGACGATTTTTTCGATGCGTACAGGTACATCCAGACGCATCGGTAGTTGCAGCGACTGCAGCGGCGTGGTGGGGGTGTCTTCTTTGGGCTGTGGCGTGCTGCGAATGTGCAGCTCATCCATGTTGACACGGCCAAAACGCAGCTCTCGCTGTAGCAAGGGTTGCAGGCGCCAGGCGATGTCTGCGCCTTTGATCTCTACCTGCAAAGCCGGGCTGGTCCAACGTAGCCAGTCAATGCGGCCGCCATTGCGCAAGCTGCCTTCAATGCCATCGGCCTCCAGCTTTTGGTCTGCAGGCATCCAGCTGGCCACGCGGGCCAAGGTGCGTTGCAAAGAGTCAGCCTGCCCGGCCCACCACCAGGCAATGCCCAGCAGTGCGCACAGTGCAATCAGTGTCAGGGCGATGGCCATCATCAGCCAGCGCAGCCATCGACGGCGACGACGTGGGGGCACCGCCGAGGGGGCAGAAGGGGGAGTGCTTGTGGTCTCCAGCGAGGGTTCTTGACGTTCTTGCATGCAATCAGAAGTTGAAGCCCAAGCGCAGGTGCAGGCGCACCTCCTTGGTTTCCAGACCATAGGCCAGGTCGGCTTGCAGGGGGCCTACAGGGCTGCGCCAGCGGATGCCTGTACCTATGCCGACGAAAACGGTGTATTCATCCAAAGAATCGGTGACCGTGCCGGCGTCGACAAACATGGCGTGTTCCCAGTCGTTGCGGTTACCCGCAATCGTGATGGGGCGCTGCCACTCCAGGCTGCCAGATGCCATATAGCGGCCACCGATGAGTTTGTCGTTGTCGGTGCGGGCACCAATGCTTTGGAAGCTATAGCCCCGCACGGTGGTGTCACCGCCCGAGAGGAACAGCTGGGTGATGGGCACCACGGTGTTGCCGTTGGCAATCACCGCACCGCCATTGGCGCGAAAAGCCAGTCGACTGCGACGTCCGGTTTCACCTTCGGCGCGATCCAGTGGCATTAGATACAGCCAGCGTGCGGCCATGCGGCCAAAAGGTTTGCGCTCCGGGGTGATGGTGTTGCCCGCGCCCACTTCCCAGCCCAGGCCATAGCCGCGGGTGGGGTTGCTGGGGTTGTTGAAGTAGCGGCCTGTCCAGGCGTAGTTCAGAGTGATCGATGAGCTGGAGGGCGGTGCACCTTCGCCCTGCGCCTTGGCCATGTCGTATTGCAGGTAGTAGCCACGGTCAATCTTGTCTTCACTTTTGCCGCGCCCGGCCACAAAAGTCACGCTGTTGGCGGTGTAGTCGGCCAGCTCTTCACGGGCGGCCTTGCCGCCCACAAAGTAGTTCCAACCGCTGTAGTCCGGCAGCGAGGTGATGCGTGTGGACAGCAATGGGTTCTTTTTGTCCAGTTGCAGCTTGCTTTGGGCGCGCCAGTCCAGATAAGGCACGCGGTTGTGCGTGTGGTCGACAGAGAAGCGAAAGCCGGTATCGGTGCTCACGCCCAGGCCGTAGACCCATTTTTGCAGTTTGGCTTCGCGCACCTGCGCAATCACAGGGGCATGTACCTCGGTATCGCCGGGCTGAGCCACATCGGTGGCCAGTGTCAAAAAGACGGAGTCGTAATAGCCACTGTTGGCCAAGCGTTGCTGGGCATCCAGCAAGGTGGTCTGGCGGTATTCATCGCCCACAGGCAAGCGTGCCAAGCGGATCAGTCCGGATGGGTTGTAGCGCTGTGCACCTTCAATCACCAGGGGGCCAAAGTAATACGCAGGCCCGGGTTCGTAGGTGGCGGTGAGCTGTGCTTGTTGGGTGTCGGTGTCGATGTCAGCGCGGCTTTCGGTCAGGCTGGCCGTGGGGTAGCGGCGGTTTTGCAGGCGCCGCACACCATCGTTTTTGGCACTGCTCCACGCGGATTGGGTGAACTGCGCCCCCTCGGGCAGTGCCCAGTTGCGGCGAATGCCTTCACGCATATTCAGCCCTTTGGGGTCGTCCGCATTGGTACCGCTGAAGTCCACGCGAGCCTGTGCAATGGTGGTCGGGGTGCCAGGGTCGACCTGTACCAAGACTTTGAGCGGGGTGTCGGCATCGTCCGGGGTGTCGATCAGCTGTAGCTCGACGGTGGGCGAGAAATACCCCATGGTGCCCAGCAGGCTGCGGATATTGGCGTCTGCCGCACCTAACAGGCGGCTGAGTTCGCTGCGGCGCAGATCACTCAACTGGCGATAGCGCTGCAGTTCCATATGCTCTTCCAGCAACTCGCGCAAGTCTTTGGGCGCTTGCACTTCCAGCGTGAAACTGGCTGGGCCAGCAGCGTTGTTGGGGTTGGGGTCTTTGGACAGCAGGCTGCAGCCAGACAGCAGCAGCGCACTGGCTAACAAAGACGCCGACTGCAAAGCCGGCGTCTTTGAGAGAAAAGGCTTGGGCATGAACCTATTTTGACAGCAGCCTCATGGTTTCTTCCAGACCTTTTAAAGTGAGGGGGTACATCCGTCCGCCCATGAGTTGGCGAATGATGTCAATACTTTGGCGGTATTCCCACACGCCTTGGGGCTCCGGGTTGATCCACGCATGGTGTGGGAAGGCGTTGGTAAGTCTTTGCAACCATTCCGCGCCGGGCTCGTCGTTGTTGTATTCCACGCTGCCGCCGGGCTGAATGATTTCATACGGGCTCATGGTGGCGTCGCCCACAAAGATCAGTTTGTAGTCTTTGTTGTACTTGCGGATGATGTCCCAGGTGTCGAACTTCTCGGCAAAGCGGCGGCGGTTGTTCTTCCACATGAAGTCGTAGACGCAGTTGTGGAAGTAATAAAACTCCAAGTGCTTGAACTCGCTTTTCAAGGCGGAAAACAGCTCTTCCACGCGCTGGATGTGGTCGTCCATCGTGCCGCCCACGTCCATCAGCAGCAGCACTTTCACGTTGTTGTGCCGCTCGGGCACCATCTTGATGTCCAGCCAACCGGCGTTGGCCGCCGTGCTGCGGATGGTGTCGGGCAAGTCCAGCTCCAAGTTGCTGCCTTGGCGCGCAAACTTGCGCAGGCGGCGCAGAGCCACCTTGATATTGCGCGTGCCCAGCTCCTGCGTGTCGTCATAGTCGCGGTAGGCGCGCTGCTCCCACACTTTGACCGCGCTGCGGTTTTTGCCGGGGCCGCCAATGCGCACGCCTTGCGGGTTGTAGCCGCCGTGGCCAAAGGGGCTGGTGCCGCCGGTGCCAATCCATTTGTTGCCGCCTTCGTGGCGGCCTTTTTGTTCTTCGAGGCGTTTTTTGAGCGTCTCCATCAGCTCATCCCAGCCCATTTTTTCGATAGCGGCTTTTTGCTCGGCGGAGAGTTCTTTGTCCAGCAGCTTGCGCAGCCATTCCTCGGGCAGCTCTTTTTTGAAGTCGGCCACCATTTCCACGCCCTTGAAGTAGGCAGCAAAGGCGCGGTCAAACTTGTCGTAGTGCTTTTCGTCTTTGACGAGGGTGGTGCGGGCCAGGAAGTAAAAGTCGTCCAAGCTCCATCCGTCTTCACTGCGCGGGCCGACCACACCGGCCTCCAGCGCTTGCAGCAGCATCAAATATTCCTTGACCGATACCGGCAGTTTGGCAGCGCGCAAGGTGTAGAAAAAGTCGATCAACATGGAGGAATATCTAAAAAGAGAGCTGCTAGCGCTTGTGTAATTTAGGTTTTAGATGGGTTTGATTCTGAAATCAAGCATTGACAGGCGCTAGTTGCTTCAGTTTTTCAAGCAAGCGTTGCTGAGCCGCAGGCCATTCGGCCGCCAGCATGCTGTACATGACCGTGTCGCGCACCGTGCCATCCCAGCGTTGGGTGTGGTGGCGAATGACGCCGTCTTTGTGCGCACCCAGTCGCTCAATGGCTTGCTGGCTGCGGGTGTTCAAAATGTCGGTGCGCCAACCCACTACGGCGCAGCCCAGGGTTTCAAACGCATGCTGCATCAGCAGCAACTTGGCGGCGGTGTTGACGTGGCTGCGCTGCGCACTGGCGGCGTACCAGGTGTAGCCAATTTCCACGCGCTGTGCGCCGGGCACGATGTCGTGGAAACTGCTGGTGCCCAGTACCTGACCGCTGTGCGCATCGGTCACCACGAACGGGCAGCGCGTGCCCTGGGCCTGCATGTCCAGGGCTTTTTGGATGTAGGCCGTAGTTTCCTCGGGCCTTGGCACCCAGGTGATGTGCAGATTCCACAGTTCCCCATCTGCTGCCGCTGCCTGCAGCCCGGCGGTATGTGCCAGCGTCAGCGGTTGCAGGCGAATGCCCCAGCCTTGCAGGTGGGCGGGTGTCACAAAAGGAGGTGAAATATCAGTCATACAGGGTGCAACTTATGGCTCAGTCAGCTTCCGCTTCTTTCAGTGCATCTTTGGATTTTTGGTGGTTGCGCCAGATACGGGCCAGGTGCAGGCCAGCGCCGCCACCCAAGCCCACCATCAAAATACCAATCATGCTAGAGCCGCTGTAGCCATCGCTGAAAATGTCGATGCCCACCGCTTGTCCCAGGCCATAACCTGCCAGTGCACCCAGCATGAAGCACACCGCGTCAGACACACCCTCCAGCAGCAGTTTTTGCGCAGAAGCCATTTTTGATCTCCCTGATCGTTGGTGATGAAGTCTGTAAAGCTACGACAAGCGGCGGCTTTGCGCATTGGGGCAAGCCTGCAAAAGCGGCGTCAGCGCCATGTCAGCGCACACTCGTCGCGGCTCAGCGGTTGCGCTGGTTCATGAACACCAGTTTTTCAAACAGACTCATGTCTTGCTCGTTTTTGAGCAGCGCGCCCACCAGCGGTGGCACCGAGACTTTTTGGTCTTGGGATTGCAGCGCATCCAGCGGAATGTCTTCGGCCACCAGCAGCTTGAGCCAGTCGATCAACTCGCTGGTCGAAGGTTTTTTCTTCAGGCCCGGCAGGTTGCGCACGTCGTAAAACGTTTTGAGTGCAGCGCTGAGCAAATCGCCTTTGAGCGTGGGAAAGTGCACAGCCACGATCTGGCGCATGGTGTCTGCATCGGGAAACTTGATGTAGTGGAAAAAGCAGCGGCGCAAGAACGCGTCGGGCAGCTCTTTCTCGTTGTTCGAGGTGATGAACACCAGCGGGCGATGCTTGGCGCGGATCATCTCGCGGGTTTCGTAGCAGTAAAACTCCATGCGGTCGATTTCGCGCAGCAAGTCGTTGGGGAACTCGATGTCGGCCTTGTCGATTTCATCAATCAGCAAGGCCACGGGCTGGTCGGCGGTGAACGCCTGCCACAGCACACCTTTGACGATGTAGTTGCGAATGTCCTGCGTGCGCTCATCGCCCAATTGGCTGTCGCGCAGACGCGAGACCGCGTCATATTCGTACAAGCCTTGCTGCGCTTTGGTGGTGGACTTGATGTGCCACTGCAGCAGGGGCATGTCCAAAGCAGTGGCTACTTCCTCGGCCAGCATGGTTTTGCCGGTGCCGGGTTCGCCTTTGACCAGCAGCGGGCGCTGCAGTTGGATGGCTGCGTTGACGGCCAACATCAAGTCTTGGGTGGCAACGTAATTGTCAGAACCTTGGAATTTCATGGGCGTGATATCAGCGTAAACATTGATGTGGGTGCTTGACAACTGCTCTGATAATGAATTTTCGCGAGCAGATCCCAGCTAAAACTTTGCAAAGGATTTTGTGCACAAATGATCAGAACATGGACCACGGTGTTTGCAATGTTTGTCGCTTGTGCGACGTCGTCCGCCACTGCACAAACCGTGCAGGGTGATATCAAAGCAGGGGGAGGCAAGGTGGCCATGTGTATCGGCTGCCATGGCATTCCGGGTTACCAAGCCAGTTTCCCGGAAGTGCACAAGGTGCCGATGATCTCGGGACAGTCTGCCGCATATATTGCGGCAGCGCTAGACGCTTACCGTAAGGGGGATCGTCGCCATCCGACCATGCGCGGCATTGCGCAGTCGCTGAGCGATCAGGATATTGCCGATGTTTCTGCGTATTACGAGGCACAAAACGAAGCACAAAGCCCGGCGCGTGCTGCGGCGCAGCCCCATGATCCGCCCGCACAAGTGGCAGCCCTGATTGAAAAAGGCGCGTGCTTTAGCTGCCACGGCCAGAACTTTGGCAAACCCATTGATGCCAGCTACCCCAAGGTGGCGGGCCAGTATGCAGACTATGTGTTTGTGGCGCTGAAGTCGTACAAAACTGCAGGCAACGCCAAAGTGGGGCGCAGCAACGGCATCATGGCGCCGATTGCACAGCAGTTCAGCAACCAGGAACTCAAGCTGCTGGCCAACTACATTGGCAAGCTGGAAGGGGATTTGAAAACCGTGCCCCAGGCGCATTTCCGCTGA
>JAFAGF010000182.1 GCA_023422975.1 Pseudomonadota bacterium | reverse complement strand
CCAGTCCGCTGGCACCGCGCAGCCACAGCAGGCTGCCAGTGCTGCCCAGAAACAGGTGCAGCACACACAGCAGGGCATACAGCCCGAGGCTGATTTCGGTAAACAGGCGCATGCCGTATTGCTGGCGAAACTTGTAGACCAGCAAGTTGGCAGTCACATTGAATGTCACGTAGGCGCCTGTGAGCCATGCGGCCTCCAGCGGTGTCAGGCCCATCTGCCCCTGAATGGTGGGCAGGTTGGCGGTGAACAAGGCATTGCCCAGGCCACCCGTGATGCCGACCAAGATAGCAACCAGCGCATAGGCCAGGCGCTCCAGTGGCGGGTGCAAGAGCATCGCTGGCGATCCAGGGAGCGCAGGTTTTTCATGCTCCTCCCAGTCAGGTGGGCGGCGCAAATAAATGGTGGGTGGTGCAGTCACAGAATCAGGCGGTACAGGCAGGGTCAGGTTGCAGGCCGCGGCGAATCAGCAGCAAGGCTTGCTGGGCCAGGCGCAGGCGCTCGCCTTCGGTGCTGCCACGCAAGGCAGCGCCCAACATGCCGGACAGCAGCAAGGTGTCGTGGACTTGAAAGTCTTTGCGCACGCGACCTTGGGCTTGGGCTTTTTCCAGCAAAGGCATACAAATTTCGCGCACCTGCTGGCGCAGCGGTTGGAAGCGTTCGTCGCTCAAGGTGGTGGTGCGCCAGTAATCGGACAGCGACGGAGAACGCACGATGCGCTGGGCCAAATATTCCAGCAAGATAAAAAAAGCATCAGGTGTGTCTTGTAGCGTCCAAGCTTTGGCGCGTAGCCGCTCTACAGAGCGCTCCATGAGTGCAAGCAACAGCGCATGCCGATCGGGAAACTGGCGGTACAGCGTGGCGCGGCCTACACCGGCATGCTCCACCACCAATTCCAGTGGCGCATTCACGCCGTGGGCGGTGAATACCGCATCGGCTGCGTCGAGTAGCTGCGTACGTCGGGTGGCTGCGTCAGGACGTTTGGTGGGGGAGGACATGGGGCGAATTATCGGACAAAAATGTCCGTTATTGCGTGAGCACCTGCCTGACCATGCAAGAAGATGGGTTGCTGCACGCCATGGGCAATGCATAAAAAAAATAGCTGCTAGCGCTTGTGTGGCAAGCATTAGCAGCTATTTTTATGAAGGTTTTGGGTTTAGCTAAAGACGCCCACCGCCTCTACCAAGCGCTGGGTCTGGCTTTCCAAACTTTGTGCAGCAGCGGCGCTTTGTTCGACCAGCGCCGCGTTTTGCTGGGTGATGGAGTCCATCTGACCGACAGATTGGCTGGCTTCCAAGATGCCGTCACGCTGCTCGCGGGTAGCGGCGCTGATATCGGTGATCAAGGCGGAAACCTGCTGCACTTGCTGCACGATGGCCTCAATTTCGGCCTGTGTGCTGGCCACCAACGCCGTGCCGCTTTGCACCTTGTCCACGCAATTGCTGATCAGTACTTTGATTTCTTTGGCGGCTGTGGCGCTGCGCTGCGCGAGTGAGCGCACCTCAGAGGCCACCACGGCGAAGCCGCGACCTTGCTCGCCTGCGCGGGCGGCTTCCACGGCGGCGTTGAGCGCCAAAATATTCGTCTGAAAAGCGATGGAGTCAATCGTGCCAATGATGTCGTTCATGCGGTTGGAACTGTCAGAAATCTCTGACATCACCGAAGATACCTTGTGCATGGCCTGACCGCCTAGATCGGCGGTGGCCGAAGACTGCTGCGCCAGCTGGGTAGCTTGGGCTGAGGTGCCGGCGTTGTTTTCCACGGTACTGGTCATTTGCTCCATGAACGACGCTGTTTGCTGCACATTGGAGGCAGAGCGCTCGGTGCGTTCGCTCAAATCCAGATTGCCCTTGGCGATCTCTTCCACGGCAGAGCGCACGCTCAGGACTTGCTGGCTGACGTCGTCAATCAGCCAGCGGAACATCAGGCCGAGCTGGCTGATGGTGCGCATGGTCATGCCAATTTCATCCACACGATCGACGGCCAGTGCCGCGCGGTTGTTGCCGGTGGCCACATCCAGCGCCTGCTGGCGCAGTCGCTCAATCGGGCGCGCAAATTGCAGCTCCAGCATGGCGCAGCCTGCAGCAAACACGGCAGTCAGCAGACCCATCAACCCCCAATGGATGGCGCTGCTGCCTTGCAAAGCCACCACGCCCACCATGCTCAGCAGCCACAGCGCCACCATGTTCAGCCGCACCCGCGTGCGGACGGACATGGTTTGGCGGGCAGACAAAATTTTGCCAACCACGCCGCTGCGAATCACGATGCCTTTGTAGATGCGCTGGCCTTTGGCGGCACCTGCACGCATGGCGGCATACAGCGTTTCTGCGGCTTGCTTTTCTTCGGTATGGGGTTTGGTGCGCACGGACATATAGCCTTTGGCTACGCCGTTGCGGACAATGGGTACAGCATTGGCGCGTACCCAGTAATAGTCGCCGTTTTGGCGGCGGTTTTTGACCAAAGCGCTCCAGGGCTCACCGGCTTTGAGCGTGGCCCACATATCGGCAAAGGCTTCGGGCGGCATGTCGGGGTGGCACAATGTTGTGCGGCTTGTGCCGCAACTCTTCAATTGTGTAGCCACTGGCTTCTACAAAAGCGGCATTGGCGTAGCTGATGTAGCTGTTGGGGTCTGTGGTGGACATCAACGTGGCGTTGTCGTCCATCACATATTCATGGTTGCTCACTGGCTGGTTGTTGCGCATGCTTTCCTCACTACCCTTGCCCTCTGCGATTAAAGAATGCCACTGCATGGGCAGATATGGCTGCCTCTATGAGCGTTGACTGCCCAAGCAAGATGTGTGCTTGGCTGGTTGGTGAGCGTATGTTTCAGGTTTTGCAAAATGTGTAAGAAATTGGCGCATTCGCGTGGAAGTAGGGGTGAACCATTGGCACCGCGCAAGCCAAGAAAGCTGTAGTGGCTTGCTCTTTGGGGATCGGGCGGAGCAACCCAGCGGGGCATGGGGATGAAAACCAGCGTACTGGCAGGCACTGCGGGGGATAAGGGTCTAGACGGTGCTGCTCAGCGTGGCATAGCGGCGTACTTGGGCCAGCAATTCGTTGGGTGAGTAAGGTTTGGTCAAAAACGCTTGCGCGCCCATGCTGATGGCTTTTTGGCTGACGGGTCCTGCCGCATGTGCAGTCAGCATCACCACGGGCAAATGCTGAAAGCGTGCATCGGCCCGCACGCGCCGCAGCAGTTCGATGCCATCCATATCGGGCATTTCCACATCCACAATCAGCAGCGCGGGCATATGCCCTTCTTCCAGCAGCTGCAGTGCTTCCAGCCCATCGGCTGCAGTGGCGACCCGGTAGCCGCTGGCTTGCAGCAGGTGCTGTGCCAAACGGCGCACGCTCATGGAGTCGTCGGCCAGCAACACAAGGGGGCGCTCTGGCGCATGCGCAGAGGGGGCAGCGGGCACTGGTGGTTCGTGCTGGTTCAGCAGGCGTGTTTCATGGGCAGACAGCACGGCCGTCGGTTCATAGACTTGCAGCACCTGGCCTGAGGGTTGCGCTGCGGTGCCCAGCAGCCCCGGAATGGGCACTTCCAGATCGGCCGGTGCTTGCAGCGTCACTTCCTGAGTGCCCAGCACCTCATCGACGATCACGCCCCAACGTGACGTATCTCCTCGCACAATCAACAAGCTGCGCTGGCCATCCAGTGGTGGCTCTAGGCTGCGGGTGGATTGTTGCCACACAGCACCCGCCCAGTAGATAGGCAGTGGTGCAGCAGCCTTATCTTGCAACACCCCTTGGGCCAGTGCTTGCTCGGCCACAGCGGCAGGTATGCGGCGCACCGTCTCGAGGCTGCGTGCAGGAATGGCCACCCGCCAGCTGCCTGCGCGCAAAGCCAGAACCTGCTCGACCTGCGGTGGTGCGGGCAAGGTGATGTCCATGCGACAGC
>JAFAGF010000283.1 GCA_023422975.1 Pseudomonadota bacterium | reverse complement strand
CGAGTGACCTTGGTCACATCTTCCACTTCTTCGGCCAGCTTGTACGAAGCGTCCAGATTTTCCAAGCGTGGATCGTCATGCTTCAAGCGCTCGAGCTTGTAGTGCGGGGTTTCCAGCGATTTGTTGGGCACCATCAGCACGGATACGCGCTGCTTGAGTTCGATCTTGGCGATTTCGGTGCGCTTTTCGTTGAGCAGGAAGGATGCCACTTCCACAGGCACTTGGCAGTGCACGGCGGAGGTGTTGTCCTTCATGGACTCTTCTTGAATGATGCGCAGGATTTGCAGGGCTGACGACTCTGTGTCGCGGATGTGGCCGGAGCCGCCGCAGCGTGGGCAGTTGATGTGCGCGCCTTCGCTCAAGGCGGGCTTGAGGCGCTGGCGGCTCATTTCCATCAGGCCAAACTTGCTGATGGTGCCAAATTGCACGCGGGCACGGTCTTGGCGCAGGGCATCGCGCAGGCGGTTTTCCACATCCTTGCGGTTGCGGGACTCTTCCATGTCGATGAAGTCGATCACGATCAGGCCACCCAGGTCGCGCAGGCGCATCTGGCGGGCCACTTCATCAGCGGCTTCCAAATTGGTGCGGGTGGCGGTTTCTTCGATGTCGCCGCCCTTGATGGCGCGGGCCGAGTTCACGTCCACCGACACCAAGGCTTCGGTGTGGTCGATCACGATGGCGCCGCCGGAAGGCAGTTGCACGGTACGTGCGTAGGCAGACTCGATCTGGTGTTCGATCTGGAAGCGGCTGAACAGCGGCGCATCATCGCGGTAGCGCTTTACGCGCGCAGCGTGCTCAGGCATCACGTGGGCCATGAACTGCTGGGCTTGTTCGTAAATCTCATCGGTGTCGATCAGGATGTCGCCGATGTCATTGTTGAAATAGTCGCGGATGGCGCGGATCACCAAGCTCGATTCCTGGTAAATCAGGAAGGCACCCTTGCCTGCCTTGGCGGCGCCGTCAATGGCGGTCCACAGCTGCAGCAGGTAGTTCAAGTCCCATTGCAGCTCAGGCGCGGTGCGGCCAATGCCGGCAGTGCGCGCGATGATGGACATACCCTTGGGGTACTCCAGCTGGTCCATCGCTTCTTTGAGTTCTGCGCGCTCTTCGCCCTCAATGCGGCGCGATACGCCACCGCCACGGGGGTTGTTGGGCATCAGCACCACATATCGGCCAGCCAGCGAGATGAAGGTTGTCAGGGCTGCGCCCTTGTTGCCACGCTCTTCTTTTTCAACCTGAACGATCAGTTCTTGGCCTTCCTTGATCACATCGTTGATGCGTGCTTGGCTGGGCGAGATGCCTTCGGCAAAGTATTGCTTGGAGATTTCCTTGAAGGGCAGGAAGCCGTGACGGTCTTCGCCGTAGTCCACAAAGCAGGCTTCCAAGGAAGGCTCTACGCGGGTGACCACCGCCTTGTAGATATTGCCCTTGCGTTGCTCGCGACCTTCGATTTCGATTTCGTAGTCCAGCAGCTTCTGGCCGTCTACGATGGCCAAGCGGCGTTCTTCAGACTGCGTCGCGTTAATCAGCATCCGTTTCATGATGCGTATCCTTTTCGTTGTGCGGCGGCCGGCTGCAGCGACAACGCTGCCTAGCCGACACGCCTTTGACTCTTCATCAAAGACAGGCTCTAGTGGAGCCGTAGATGCCGGGCTGCCGCGTTGAAACGAAAAGAAGGGGAATCGACCTGGGCCTGATTGCAACCGTGCTGCTTTAAGTCAGCAAGGGAGGCAAGGGCAGGGGGCAGGGAGCGAGCGACGCTGGCTGCTGGCCCCGCACCATGCGGTTGCGGCCTGAGCAGGCGTAGAGAACAGGGTGGGCATTGGGTGCGCGCGCACGCAGCACGGGCTTGTGCCCTTGCGTCATACCTAGCAACCAAGAAAGAAAAGCCCACATGCTCGCTGTTTATTCATATACGTGGATGGCCTGAAGCAGCTGGCTTCAAACACCACCATCCACGTGAAGATTCCGTTCAGTGTTTCAATGCGTCAACCAGACAAATTCCGCCCCGCCAGCACCGACAATTGGGTAGCTTTTACACGGGCACGGCATCTGTGGCATCGACCTGCCTGCGCCGGGGAAATGGCTGGGTGGAATAAAATCCAAACGAATCAACCACTTACACATAAGTTCGCGCAGGTGAAACACATTATAGAGGGCAAACTGCCCCAAGAACGTACCCAGAACCCCGCATCAGTCGCTGTGCGGTTGATTGAGGTGGATGAAGATGGTGCAGGTCAGCGTCTGGACAACTTTCTCATGCGCCACCTTAAAGGGGTGCCTAAGACCCACGTTTACCGCATCATTCGCAGTGGCGAAGTGCGTATCAACAAAGGGCGTTGCCAAGCCGATACGCGCGTTGAAGCCGGGGACGTGGTGCGCGTGCCTCCTGTGCGCATCTCCGACAAGGTGCAAGAAAAGGCCGAGCGCCCCGCTCCTGCCCGTGAGTTCCCCATTCTTTTTGAAGATGACCACCTGATCGCCATTGACAAGCCCGCCGGAGTGGCCGTGCATGGTGGCTCTGGCGTGAGCTTTGGGGTGATTGAGCAGCTGCGCCAGGCGCGTCCGCAGGCCAAGTTTCTGGAACTGGTGCACCGCCTGGACCGCGAAACCTCGGGGATTTTGCTGGTGGCCAAAAAGCGCTCGGCGCTGACCAAGCTGCAAGACCAGTTCCGGGAGCGTGAAACGGGTAAGACCTACCTAGCCTTGGTCAGCGGTGCCTGGCCTGCTAACAAAAAGGTGATTGACACGCCGTTGCACAAGTATTTGCTGCCCGATGGCGAGCGCCGCGTGCGCGTGACCACGCCAGACGACCCCGATGGCATGAAATCCTTGACGCTGGTGAAGGTGCGCAGCCTTCATGCGCCGCGCGCCATGCAGGGCTTGCCGGCGATGAGCTTGCTGGAAGTGACCATCAAAACCGGGCGCACGCACCAGATTCGCGTGCACCTCTCGTCACAAGGCCACGGCATTGTAGGGGACGATAAATATGGTGACTTTGCCCTGAACAAGCGTTTGCCCAAGCAGGGATTGAACCGCATGTTCTTGCATGCATGGCGCTTGCAGTTCAACCACCCGGCGACCGAGGAGCGCATCGAAGTGCGCGCGGAGTTGCCACAAGAGTTGGCTGAGTTTGTACGTGAAAAAGCCTGAAAACCTATAAAAATCCTGCGATGACTGCTCGTAAATTTGATTTGATTGCCTTCGATTGGGATGGCACTTTGTTTGACTCCACCGTGGCCATTTCGCGCAGCATTCAGCTGGCGGTAGCAGATGTCGGGGGCACGGTGCCAACGGACGAGCAGGCTTCATACGTGATTGGCATGGCGCTGTTGCCTGCGTTGGCCCATGCGGCGCCGGATGTGCCCCAGGAAAAATACAACGATCTGGCCAACCGCTACCGGTACCACTACCTCAAGCAGCAAGAGCGCATCACACTGTTCCAAGGCGTGTTGCCCATGCTGGAGGGGCTGCGTGAGCGCGGCCACTTGCTGACCGTGGCCACGGGCAAAAGCCGGCGCGGTTTGAATGAGGCGCTGCAGCACGCAGATTTGCGTGGCATGTTTGATGGCTCGCGCACGGCGGATGAAACTGCAGGCAAGCCCCATCCGCTGATGCTCCAGGAGTTGATGGCGGAATTTGGCGTGGAGCCTGATCGCCTGCTGATGATTGGTGACACCTCGCACGATCTACAAATGGCGCGTAATGCGGGCTGCGCCAGTGTGGGGGTGGCTTATGGTGCCCATGCCACCGCAGACTTACATGCCTGTGCGCCGCTGTACGTGGCGCGTGATGTGGCCGATTTGCGGCAGTGGCTGGCCACCAACGCTTAAGTGCATTGTCACGGCAGGGCTGCAGCGCACTGGCATACTGCCGTCTTGGCTTGATTTTGAGAGAGTAGAGCTTGCCCATGAACCCCCATTCCACGCCTGACAACGAAGGTGCTGCCTCTTCTGAACCCCTGCCCGGACAAGACCTGTGGGCACGTGCGGCTTCGGGGGCGCAGGCGCACACCCAGCCCGCTGCACCTGCATGGGAGCGGGATGTGCTGGAGCGCCTGGTGTTTGCCACGGTGAACGAACAGCGTCAGGCACGCCGCTGGCGCATTTTTTGGCGTTTTTTGTGGGTCGCCTTGATTGTGGGGGGCATTTGGTGGATGGGGCGTGACGGCACAGCCACTTCCATGAGCGGTCCGCACACCGCGGTGGTGGATATCAAAGGTGCCATTGCGGATGATGCCAATGCCAGCGCCGATTTCGTGATTGCCGCCATGCGCAGTGCGCTGGAAGACCCCGGCTCGCGCGCATTGGTGCTGCTGATCAACTCACCCGGTGGCAGCCCCGTGCAGGCAGGCATGATCAACGATGAAATCGTGCGCCTCAAAGCCATGCACAACAAGCCGATTTATGCGGTGGTGGAAGAAACCTGTGCCTCGGCGGCCTACTACATTGCGGCCGCTGCCGATGAAATCTTTGTCGATAAAGCCAGCGTGGTGGGCAGCATTGGGGTGTTGATGGATGGTTTTGGCTTTACTGACGCCATGGAGAAGCTGGGTGTGGAGCGCCGTTTGCTCACAGCGGGCAGCAACAAGGGCATGCTGGATCCGTTCAGCCCGCTGAGTGAGTCGCAGCGTGCGCATGCGCAAACCATGCTCAATCAAATTCATGCGCAATTTATTGAGGTGGTGCGTGTGGGGCGTGGTGACCGCTTGAAAGAAAACGAAGACACCTTCAGCGGCTTGTTCTGGACTGGCCAGCAAGCGGTGGAGTTGGGCTTGGCGGACAAATTTGGCACGCTGGACAGTGTGGCGCGCGATATCGTCAAGGCCGAGCAGGTGATTGACTACACCCGCAGCGAAAACATGGCCGAGCGTTTTGCCAAGCGCTTTGGTGCAGCCGTGGGTGGTGGTGCAGTTGAAGCGCTGCACGGCAGGTTGCCTGCGATCCGCTGAGGCGGAAATATTTTTTCCGCTGTTGCTACATGGCCATTTCAGTAATCAATCAATAAAAAGAGCGCCTGGCGGTGGATCTGCTTGCGTTTGAGATAGAAAACTATCTGAAATGCTTGCAAGACCAGCGCAAGGCGCTCTTTTTTATTTGCTGGGTGTGGTGTTATTGCCCGATCGCGAACACCACCGGCGTGCGGTTGTCGGGCTCGGTGCCCAGTTTTTTCCAGTCTTTGGCGCTGCGGCTTTGGATGCTGGCGTTTTCCAGCGTCAAACCGCTGGCCATCACCAGCCGGGTGCTGGGCTGCACAGCGGCCAGCAGTGCCTGCCACAGTGCGGGGTTGCGGTAGGGCGTTTCAATAAACAGCTGGGCTTGGTTGTGGCGCTGGGCCAGTTGTTCCAGCTCTTTGATGCGCTGCATGCGCTGGCCAGCGTCTTGCGGCAGATAGCCGACAAACGCAAAGTTCTGGCCGTTCAGGCCGCTGGCGGCCAAGGTCATCAGTAGCGAGACGGGGCCGACCAGCGGCACGACGGTGATGCCGGCATCGTGCGCGGCTCGCACGATGGAGCTGCCGGGATCGGCCACGGCGGGCATGCCCGCTTCGCTGACCAGGCCCATATCGTGCCCAGCCAAGGCGGGCGCTAACAAAGATTTGGCATCAAACACCGCGCCGCCTTTGCCGCCGTGGTCGCCCTTCTTGTGGGCTTCGCGCGGCAGCTCTTGCAGGTTTTGCTGCTGCATGGGCGCGGCCAGCGGAAAGTGCTCACCCACGCGTTTGAGATAAGCGCGCGTGCTTTTGGCGTTCTCGCACACCCAGTGTTGCAGGCGGGCGGCGGTGCGCAGCGTCAGCTCCGGCAGTACATCGGTGATGGGGGATTGCGTGGCGCAGCCAAAGTCCAGCGGCGCGGGTACTAAATAGAGGGTGCCCAGCTTGCTCATGGCAGTTGAATCCCTGCAGCGCGCACCATGCGGCAGGTGCGAATCATGGGCAGGCCAATCAGGGC
>JAFAGF010000264.1 GCA_023422975.1 Pseudomonadota bacterium | reverse complement strand
GGCAGCTTGAACGCTTCAGGATCTCCGCTTTCCGCCAGCTTGGAGAGAATCGGCCCCCCCGGATAAGGCAGGCCCATCACCTTGGCTGATTTATCAAAAGCTTCACCAGCAGCGTCATCAATGGTTTCACCCAAGATTTCATAGCTGCCCACACCATCCACCCGCATGAGCTGCGTATGCCCGCCGGAAACCAGCAAGGCAATGAACGGAAACTCCGGCGGGTCTTCGCTCAGAAATGGTGACAGCAAGTGACCTTCCAGGTGGTGTACCCCGAGCACGGGTTTGTCCAACGCTGCGCCCAGCGCGCATGCCACACCGGCCCCCACCAGCAAAGCGCCGGCCAAGCCCGGGCCGCGTGTAAATGCCACCACGTCCACATCTTGCAAAGTCTTGCCCGCATCTTCCATGACCTGTTTCGTCAACGGCAAGACACGGCGGATGTGGTCACGGCTGGCCAGTTCAGGCACCACTCCACCATACGCACGATGCATATCAATTTGGCTGTGCAAGGCGTGCGAGAGCAGCACCGGCACGCGGCCATCAGCCGGCACTTGCACCAAAGCAACGCCCGTTTCATCACACGACGATTCAATACCCAAAATCAGCTGACTCATAGTTTGCAAGTGTAGGTCTGCAGCGCTCTTCGCACCGCCAAACACTGCAAAAGCCTTGTGCCCAAGGCAAGAAAAAAGCACCCACAGGTGCTTTTTTCCGTAGGGCTGACAGCCTGTTTAGCGGCGGCCACCCAAAAAGCTGCTGCCCAGTTTGAACAAGTCGCCCACATCCAGCTTGCCGTCACCGTTTTGGTCCAGCAGGCTTCCCAGCAAATCACCGCCAAGCCCCCCTTGCTGCTGGACTTGGGCACGCTCTTGCCCCAGCGTCTGACTCAAACTGCCAGCATCCAAATTACCGGTTTTCACACGATTGGCCAGAAATGCCATCACGATGGGCGCCAACATCGACAGCAACTGCGCGGCACCTTGCCCGCCCAACCCTGTGGCTTGGCCCAGACTGGCCTCTGCCTTTTGCTGGTTGCCACCCAAAATATGGCCCAAGATGGCGGCGCCACCGCCCAGCGGGTTCTGGCCACCACCAGCTGCACCGCCGCCGAGGACTGATCCCAGCAGTCCGCCCAGCCCACTCAAACCTTGGGGCATGGCCTGGCTGTGGTCACGCTGCAGCGCCCCCAGCAAATCAGCGGCCCCTTGCGGCTGTGCCGCGTTGTTGCCCAACGCCCCCAACAACATTGGCAAAGCCGCGCTCACAGCCGTCTGGATTTGGTCGCTGTTCGCGCCCAATTGCTGTGCCATTTGCTGCATAGGCGCACCACGCAATTGGCCTAGCAGTTCATCAACGATCGATTGCGAATTACTCATTGCTCATTCTCCAAAACCAAAATTTTCTCCAGCGCACAGTATGCAGGGCATGGGACGCCAAAAACGCCAGCCCACATCTTGCCTTGCACGCTTGCAAAGCCCGTCAGCAGATCGCTTAAAAATTTGTCCAATCAGCAGCGGTGGATGCCTTGGCGCCCGGGAGCGCCGACGTCTGCCTACGTTGAACCGCCATTTTTGGCGTGACAGCGACAGCCGCAGGGGCCAATTTGGGGGCTTGCCCCGCACGGTTTGCGCGCTGCGAAAGGGCGTGGGAAGGCCACATGGTTGCTCCCACCTTGTCAGCGCCAGCCTGTGCATAGGCATATGCTGCGGGCAGGCGAAACACCGTCACCGCCTCCACCAAGTGCGCAGCCTGCGCTTTCAGCTGCGCAGCGGCTTGTGTGGATTGTTCAACCAACTGCGCGTTTTCCTGGGTCGCTTGGTCCATACCCATCACCGCAGCGCTCACTTGTGCAACACCGGTGCTTTGCTCTGCACTGGCCACGCTGATTTCGCTGACCAGCTGCGCCACCTGCTGAATCGATGTCACCACCTGCCCCATGGTTTGTCCGGCCTCGTCGGCCAGTTTTCCGCCTTGCTCCACCTGCTGCACACTCGCTGAAATCAAGGCCTCAATTTCCTTGGCCGCACCAGCACTACGCTGCGCCAGCGTGCGCACTTCGGCGGCCACCACGGCAAAGCCACGGCCTTGCTCACCAGCGCGGGCAGCTTCCACCGCCGCATTCAAGGCCAGGATGTTGGTCTGGAATGCAATGCTGTCAATCACGCTGATGATGTCGGCAATTTTTCGACTGCTTGCGTTGATACCGCGCATGGTGTCCACCACCTGATTGACCACCTGCCCGCCCTGCTGCGCCACGGCAGAAGCATCTTCTGCCAGGCGCTTGGCATGCTGCGCAGTGCCAGCGTTTTGCTCGACGGTGGTGTGAAGCTCTTCCATCGCCGCAGCGGTTTCTTCCAACGAAGCGGCCTGCGCTTCCGTGCGTTGGTACAGCTGATGGCTGCCACCCTCAATCCCTTCGCTCACACTGGCCACGAGCTGCGCGCTTTGGCGCACATCGGCCACCACCTTGGCCAAGTTCTCCTGCATCTGGCTGAGCTGCGCCATCAGGCTGCTGCTATCCGCTGGGGCCAGAGGGATGTCCATGGCCAAATCGCCGTGCGCCACCGATTTGGCGACCGCCGCAGCTGCC
>JAFAGF010000208.1 GCA_023422975.1 Pseudomonadota bacterium | reverse complement strand
GCGAGTGGATGGGCTACCCCATGTACTACGCCTACGACGGCGCAGCACCGCCGCCGCGCACCGGTGCATCGCACGCCAGCATCTACCCCTACGGCCCCTTCCAAGCGGGCGATGGCAAAACCGTGATGCTGGGCCTGCAAAACGAGCGCGAGTGGAAAGCGTTTTGCGACACCGTGCTGCTGCAACCCGAAGTGGCGGTGGACGCGCGCTTTGACAGCAATGCCAAGCGCAATGCCAACCGCGAAGCCCTGCAAGCGCTGATTCTGCAAATTTTTGCGGTACTGACTGCCGCACAGGTGGTAGAGCGCTTGGAAGCCGCAGGCATTGCCAATGCCCGTGTGAACGAGATGGCAGACCTGTGGGCGCACCCCCAGCTGCAAGCACGCCAGCGCTGGCGCACGGTGGCAACTCCTGTGGGCGATGTGCCTGCATTGCTGCCACCGGGTGTGAACAGCGCGTTTGACTACCGCATGGAGCCCGTGCCTGCTGTGGGGCAGCACAACGCCAGCATCTTGGCGCAACTGGGCTGGAGTGCGGGGCAAATCGCATCGGTGAATGCATAAATAAAGAGCAGGCAGCGCAGGCGCTGTCTGCCTTGGAGGCAGAAATGAAGCAAGAAAATCAAATCGCTATTCATCCGCTGGCACAGTTTGCCGCCACCTTGCAGTGGAGCGATGTGCCCGAGTCTGTGCAGCGCAAAGCCGAAGATTTGTGGGTGGACTGGTTAGGCTCCGTGCTGGCCGGGCAAAGTGCCCGACCGGTGCAAAGCATCACCCGCTTTGCGCTGTCACAAGGCATGGCCAGCGGCCCGTGTGAAGTCATTGGCCACAGTGCCACCACCTCGCCCATGATGGCGGCGCTGGCCAATGCAGCCGCCTCGCACGTGGCCGAGCAAGACGATGTGCACAACGGCTCGGTGTTTCACCCTGCTGCCGTGGTGTTCCCGCCTGCTGTGGCGGTGGCGCAGAGCATTGGTGCCAGCGGCGCACAGCTGATGGCGGCCTGCGTGGCAGGCTATGAAGTAGGCATTCGCGTGGGCGAATTTTTGGGCCGCAGCCACTACCGCATCTTCCACACCACGGGCACGGCAGGCACGTTGGCGGCCGCCGCCACCGTGGGTAACTTGCTGGGCCTGAGCCCTGCACACATGCAGCATGCGCTCGGTTCTGCGGGTACGCAGGCTGCAGGGTTGTGGGAGTTTTTGCGCACCGCAGCAGACAGCAAACAGCTGCACACCGCGCACGCCGCCGCCGCTGGGCTGATGGCCGCCTATCTGGCCAAAGACGGCTTTACCGGTGCGCAAGACATCTTCACGGGGCCGCAAGGCTTGGCCGCGGGCATGAGTACCGACGCCAATCCTGCCAAGCTCACCGACGGGCTGGGTACGCGCTGGGCCACGGCAGAGACCAGCTTCAAATGGCATGCCTCGTGCCGCCACACCCACCCTGCTGCCGATGCGCTGCTGCAAGTGATGCAGCAAAACGGTTTGCAACCCGCGGATATTGTCCAAGTGACCTGCCATGTGCACCAAGGTGCCATCGATGTGCTGGGCCCCGTGGTGAACCCGAGCACGGTGCACCAGAGCAAGTTCTCCATGGGCACAGTACTGGGACTGGCCGCGCGCTTTGGCTTTGCGGGGCTGAACGAGTTTGACGCGCATTTTCAGTCGCCCGAGACCGTGTCGCTGCGCGACAAGGTGCGCATGGTGCTGGATGCGGAAGTCGATACGGCTTATCCCCAACGCTGGATTGGCAAAGTCACCGTACAAACGACCGATGGCCGCACGCTGCAAGGCCGCGTGGATGAGCCCAAGGGCGATCCCGGCAACACCTTGAGCCGCGCAGAAATTACCGACAAGGCATTGCGCCTGGCTGCATATGGCGGCGCAGTGCCTGCAGCACAGGCGCAGCAGGCCGTGGCCCGCCTGTGGCAGGTGGAGCAGTGGCCGCGCGTCACTGCCTTGCTGCCCTGAAGGAATTTGACCGAACCTGATGTGCATGCCGGTGGCGGGGGCCAACGGCATGTGTTCCCCCGGGAATAGAGGCGCACCGAAAACGCCCATCCCTTGTCTATCTAGGAGACGACCATGACCCATTCCTTCCATCGCTCTACACGCCGCTGGGCACTGCAAGCTTGCGCCGCCGGTGCCGTTCTTGCCTGCGGCATGGGCAGCGCCCTGGCCAGCAACTGGCCAGACAAGCCGATTACGCTGGTGGTGCCTTACAGCGCTGGTGGCCCCACTGACGTGGTGGCGCGCCTGCTGGCGGTACCCATGGGCCAAAGTCTGGGCCAGAGCGTGCTGGTGGAAAACACCGTGGGTGCCGGTGGCACGATTGCGCCGACCCGCGTGGCCAAGTCCAAAAACGATGGCTACACGATCCTGATCCACCACATGGGCATGGCGACTGCGCCTGCGCTGTACAAGAAGCTGCCCTATGACCCGCTCAAGGACTTTGAGTACATCGGCCAGGTGCTGGATGTGCCCATGACCCTGCTGTCGCGCAAGGACTTCCCTGCGAACAACTTCCAGGAGCTGCAGGACTACGTCAAGAAGAACCAGGA
>JAFAGF010000194.1 GCA_023422975.1 Pseudomonadota bacterium | reverse complement strand
TCGGTGGAAGGGATTTAGTCCTTGGTGGCGCGGCGCTGCACGGCGGCCACGTACTGGTTGCCATCGGGTGGGTGGCCGTTGCGCTGGCTATCGGCCAGCATCTGGCCCAGGCATTCCATCACCTCATGGTGTGCCTTGTGCAAATCCCCCCGGCGTTTGGCCAGCAGTTCCACCGCTTGGCGAATGCCGCGTGGCTGGTCAATGCTGCACTGCTCGCTGATGGACAGGTGCATGGACAGGTGCAAAAACGGGTTGGTGCGTTCGGGCTCCAGATCGTAATTGCGCTGGACGGCGGCCTCTACATCGTCCAGTTCGGCGAAGTATTCGGGGTGTTCATCAATCCACAGGCTGGCCAGTGTCTCAATCGCCTCCATGGGGGCGTTATTTTTCATTTTGCTGCGCACGCTGCAAAAAAAACGGCGCACGTCAGCTTGGGTGGGGTTGAAAAGCATGATGGCTGTCAGCGTAGCATGACCCTGAAAATCCAGTCGCCAAGGTGCCAAACACCATGTCACTGCGCAAGCGTAAGATCGCACGCTTTGGGTGTGCTGCTCTTGGGTGCGGGTTCATGGATTTTCAGACTTGGTTGGCGTTTTTCTCGGCGTGCGTGTTTATTGCGATCTCTCCCGGCTCGGGGGCCGTGCTGTCCATGAGTCACGGGCTGGCTTACGGGGTGCGCCAGACTTCGGCCACCATTGGGGGGCTGCAGCTGGGTTTGCTGCTCATCCTTTTGATAGCTGGCGGTGGCGTGGGTGCGGTGCTGATTGCCTCGGATGTGGCTTTCACAGTGGTGAAGGTGCTGGGGGCTTGCTACCTGATTTACCTGGGCTGGAGCCAGTGGCGCAGCGTGGGTAATGGTGTGGATGTGGGGCATTTGCAGGCCACGCCCCTGCCCTGGCAGCAGCGCACCTTGTCCGGCTTTTTGACCAATGCCACCAATCCCAAAGGCATCATCTTCATGGTGGCGGTACTGCCGCAGTTTCTGAGTACCCAGCGTCCACTGTGGTTGCAGCTGTTGGTGATGTCCGTGACGTGCTTGGCGGTAGATACCGTGGTCATGCACGGCTACGCGGCCAGCGCCAGTGCGCTGCGCCGCTGGATGCGCAGCGCAGAAGCCATGCGTTGGCAAAACCGCATTTTTGGTGGCTTGTTGATGCTGGTGGGGTTGGGGCTGTTTTTTGTGCAGCGTTCTGCCCACCAAGGGTAATTCTTGGGTTGGCAGGTTATTTAAATAATTCATAGCTGCTTGCGCTTGATGGATAAGCGTTTGAGCTTGATTTAATGCTTATTCATTAAGGGGCAACCCTTGTCACGTGGCCGACTGACGGCCAACGCCATGCTTTCTAGATTGAAGGCATGAAAACTTTTCACTCTTATGCGGAACTGCGTGATTGCGCAGGCCAAGAAGTTGCCGTCACGGACTGGGTTACCGTGACGCAAGCGCAGATCAATCTGTTTGCCGAGGCGACGGGCGATCACCAGTGGATCCATGTGGACCCGGAGAAAGCGGCGCAAGGCCCGTTTGGCACACCGATTGCCCACGGTTTTTTGTCACTGTCGCTGCTGCCGCTGTTTTTTCAGCAAGCGGTGCACATTGAGGGTGCGACCATGGGAGTGAACTACGGGCTCAACAAGGTGCGCTTTCCAGCGCCGGTGCCGGTAGGCAGTCGTGTGCGTGCGCGGGTAGGGGTGCAATCGGTGGAGCCAGTGGGGCCAGACAGCGTGCAAATCACTTGGCTGGTGACGGTGGAGCGCGAGGGGGGCGGCAAACCGGTGTGTGTTGCGGAGTCCCTGTCGCGCAGTTATGGCGCGGCAATGGAGGCCTAAACCCGGGCGTACCTCCCTGCACAGCACCAACGGTGGCGATGTGCAGGGGGGGCTGCGAAGTATTAGCGGTCGCCGCTGGGGATCAGGCCGCCATCACGTGCAGCTTGCGCCTGGGCGATGACTTCTGCACGGCTGACGGTGGATTGGGAGCTGGTTTCATCGGCGCGCAGCACCACCGTGTCGCCCTGTACCACTTGACCGGCGGCGCGAGCGGCCTGGTAGTCGGCCACCACCTGGGCGCGGGTCAATTGGCTGTCGGTGCTGAGTTCATCAGCGCGCAGTGGGGTTTGGTCGCCTGCAAAGGCAGCAGTAGCAGACAGTGCAATCACAACACCCATAGTACGAATGGCAAACATCTTTGTTCCTTTCAATCATCTAAAAACATAGCGTCTTACGCGGCGCATAGTGAATAGAGTGAAGAAAGATGTGTGCAGTTCAGTGTTTATTACCCCCTGCCTCTACAACATACTGTTGCTGAAAATGAGACAGTTTGCGTGTGCATATTCAGTGCGCAGCTGTGCCGGAAGGGGTCAAGAAACCGTTTTGACGCCAGGCTTCAAATACCGTGACGGCCACGGCGTTGGACAGGTTCAGGCTGCGCTGGCCTTCCAGCATGGGCAGGCGCAGGCGCTGCGTGGTGGGGAAGGATTCACGCAGCTCGGGGGCCAGTCCACGGGTTTCACAGCCAAAGACAAAGTAGTCGCCCGGCTGAAATTGCAGGCTGTGCGCAGGCTGGCTGCCGTGGGTGGTCATGGCAAACATGCGCGCGGTGTTGGGCTGCATGGTGTCCAGAAACGCTTGCCAGTTGGCGTGGCGTCGCGTGCTGGTGTATTCGTGGTAGTCCAGCCCTGCGCGGCGCATCAGGCGGTCTTCCATCGAAAAGCCCAGTGGCTCAATCAGGTGCAGTTGGCAGCCAGTGTTGGCGGCCAGGCGGATGATGTTGCCTGTATTCGGTGGAATTTCAGGCTCTACGAGAACGATATGAAACATGGCGGCGTATTGTCCGCTTTTGGGCTTGTCCTTGCCGGTGTTTATGGTGTCCGTGCGATGCACAGCACATCAATCTGGCGTGCGCCCGCTTGCAGCAGGCAGCGGCTGGCAGCGGTCAGTGTGGCACCGGTGGTCATCACATCATCTAGCAGCAGCACGTGCTGGTTGGCAATGCAGTGGTGCTGTGCGGGTGCTACGGCAAAGGCATGGCGCAGATTGCGCAGGCGCTGTGCCCGGGTCAAATTGCTTTGGGCGGGTGCGTGGCGCATGCGCTGCAGGCAATGGGGTTTGTGGTGTTGCGCGCTCAGGTGCTGGGCCAGTTGTGCGGCGGGGTTGTAGCCGCGCTCGCGCATCCGTTGTGGCGAGAGTGGAATGGGGATGAGCACATCGGCACGCGCCAGCAGTTGGATGACTTGTGGGTCTTGCTGCATCCAGCGTGCAAAGTGCGGGGCCAGTGCAGGCTGTTGCTCGAACTTCCAGTGCGCAATCAAAGTGTTCCACGGGTAGCTGTAATCCATCCAGGCATGGGCGTGCTGCCAAAGCGGCGGTTTTTGCAAGCATGCGCCGCAGCGCGGGCGCTGTGCAT
>JAFAGF010000188.1 GCA_023422975.1 Pseudomonadota bacterium | reverse complement strand
GGCCAGTTGCCAGCGGTAGAGCCCAGGTTGATGATGTGGCCGCGATTGCGCTGCACCATGCCGGGCAAGAAGGCGCGGCTGACATGCACCAGGCCTTTGCAGTTGGTGTCGATCATGGTGTCCCATTGCGCCAGGTCTGCGCTTTGCGCAGGCCCCAGGCCCAGTGCCAGGCCCGCGTTGTTGACCAGTACATCGACCTCGGCCCAGGCCGCAGGCAGCTGGGCGGGCAGGGCGGCGACGGCAGCCGCATCGGTCACGTCCAGCTCGACGGGCAGGAGCTTGTCACCCAGCTCCTGGGCCAGCGCGTTGAGCTTGTCTTTGCGACGAGCGGTAGCAATCACGCTGTGGCCGGCTTGTACAAAGCTGCGCGCCATGGCGGCGCCAAAACCTGCCGATGCGCCGGTGATAAGAACGATCATGGAAAAAAGCCTCTTGAAATGGAATGTGGCAACAGTGCTGCCCGCATTGTGGCGACAGACGGCATGCGGGGGCAAGCATTTGGGTGTCTTGCCAGGCCGCTCGATGGTTCCCCCGCGCTCGTGGCGGGCTGTTCCGTACGGCTCCCGTGGGGCTTAGAGAGGCTCACACGACCCTCGATACGTCGTTGCTCCGACTTGTCGTACGCCTGTACTGCCTGCGGCTGAGCGCCTCGTCTCGAACGCAAACCTGCGGTTTGCTGGGTGTGAGCCACTCTTATTTATTGCGGCTCGGCCACAAAAATTTCTACACGGCGGTTTTTGCTGCGGCCCCAGCTGCTGTCATTGGAGGCCACGGGTTCGCGCGCGCCACGGCCTTCGGTCTGGATGCGCGGGCCGCGCACGCCCTGGTTGAAGATGTAGTCGCGCGTGGCGTTGGCACGGTTGAGGGACAGCGGGTCATTGATGTGGTCACCACCGGTGCTGTCGGTGTGGCCAATGATGATGACGTGGGTGTTGGGGTTGCGCTTCAAGCTGGTGACAAAGCTGTTGAGCACCGGGCGGAACTGGCTCTTGATGTAGGCGCTGTTGCTGTCAAACGAAATGTCCGAAGGAATGGCCATCTTGAGCTGGTTGTCGCTGGTGCGGCTGACCGTGACGCCCGTGCCACGGGTGGCGGCTTCCAGCTCTTTGCGCTGGCGCTCCATATTGGCCGACCAGATATAGGTGCCCACACCGCCAACGGCTGCGCCAATCAACGCACCTTTGCCCGCTTTGCCACCGGTGGCTTTAGCAACACCCGCACCCGCCAGGGCACCCACGCCAATGCCGATGGCGGTATTGCGCTGGGTCTCGGTCATGGTTTCGCAAGCTGTCAGGCTCAGTACAGCAGCCAAGGCGACGATGGCACCTGCTTTCATTTGCATGTTTTCTCCCTGTAACAAACATGAAAAATGTATAGCTATTTGTGCCCGTGGGAAAAGACTTGCAGCTGTTTTTGATAGGAAATCGGAGATGCTTGTGTATCAGTTGCTAACAATGAGCGATTGTTTACTTCTGAGCGCCTTTGCTAGATTGCTGGGCAATAAGAACCGCACACCGTACCGCCCACCAGCTGGCGGCCACGGCAAGGCGCCAAGCCGCAGGCTTTGCCGCGGCACGACCAGGTGAAACAGCCGCGTATTGGGGTGTTCGTGGAACCAAGAAGAGGGAGGAATCGCATGACAACCGTCTTACATGCATCTCAGGCGCCTGCGGCGCTGCTGGCATGGGCCGACTTGTGGCCCGGTGGTGGTGCGCGGCAGCAGCACGGATGGTCTGAGCAATTGCACCCCGGGGTGCATGTGCTGCTGGATGAGACGGGCGATGACGCCGTACGCTGGCTGGCGCTGTTGACCGGTTACGCCGCGCCGGGGCAGGGGCAGGTGGAGTGCGCAGGGCTTAACAGCCAGTTGCACCAGTCTGCATTCCAGGCGCAGGTGTATTGGCACAACCCGCGCCAGCCTTTGGAGGCGCGCGAAATTTCTGCCCACCAATGGGCGCAGGGTACGGCCCAGCGCTGGCCGCAGTGGAGCGATGAGGCCTGGCAGGCACATTGCGAAGGGTTTGGACTGGGGCAGCACCTGCTCAAGCCACTGTGGCATCTGTCCACAGGCACCTTGCGCAAACTGGGCATGGCAGCGGCGTTGGCCAGTGGTGCTCGCGTGACGGTGATTGAGGAGCCTGTGGCGGCCTTGGACACTGCCAGCATTCGCTACCTGAGCCAGGCGCTGGATGCCCTGGGAGAGGCGTTGGCCAGTGCGCCGAAA
Organism: Pseudomonadota bacterium; assembly: GCA_023422975.1. Taxonomy (GTDB): domain Bacteria; phylum Pseudomonadota; class Gammaproteobacteria; order Burkholderiales; family Burkholderiaceae_C; genus Comamonas. The sequence goes on along the minus strand of JAFAGF010000188.1, from coordinate 6,214 downwards.
ACGCCCCGCTGGGTCATCGTCGCGCATTGGGAGCCTTTGGCGGGCGTCACCTGGGACGAGGTGCTGGCACCCCCTGCGCTGGTTGAATGACGGACAGGTGAGTGCGCGCAGGAAGGCGTAGCGGCGCTGGCTATGCGCTGCTGTCAGGCAGCACATAGCCGAGGATGGCGATGTAATGCATCAAGCTGCCTGCAATCACAAACAAATGCCAGATGCCGTGAAAGTGGCGCACCCGCGCATCCAGCACAAAAAACACAATCCCCACGCTGTAGAGCAGGCCACCGGCAGCCAGCCAGACAAAGCCTGCGGTGCCTAAAGCCTCCAGCAGTGGCCCGGTGGCCACCAGCACGGCCCAGCCCATGACGGCGTAGATCACCAAGGACAGCACACGCGCTTCGCTGCGCGGTTTGATCTCTTGCAGCATGCCCAGCACTGCCAGTCCCCAGACCACGCCAAACAAGCTCCAGCCCCAGGCACCGCGCAGACTGATCAGGCAAAACGGCGTGTAGCTGCCGGCAATCATCAGGTAGATGCTCAGGTGGTCACATTTTTGCCAGATGCGTTTTGCCCGCCCGCGCACGCTGTGATAGATGGTGGAGATGGCGTACAGCAGCACCAGCGCTGCGCCGTAGATGCTGACGCTGGTGATGGCCTGCGCATCGGCGCGCAAGCTGGTGGTGACGATGAGCCAGGTGGCCCCCGTCAGCGCGAGCAGGGCGCCGACCAGGTGCGTCCAGGCGTTAAAACGTTCGCCGTAATACATGGGCCAGATAGTGGGGGCAAGGCGCTGGCTGTGCAAGAGCGCATAAGGCAAGCAAAAGTGTCAGCCTACGCCCGAACTCCTGACCTTGGGCACGGTGTGGTTGGTGCGCTGCCATGCAACAAAGCCCGCAGGATGCGGGCTTGGCAGTGTGTGGGGGGAGCGATGTCGGACTGGTTTTTATAGCTGCCAGCGCTTGCTAGATAAGCGCTAGAACCATATTTATGCCTTGTTGTATGAGTGAGCCTGTTCGGGCGGCTTACAAGGCAATGGCGATCAAATCGCTTTCCAAGCACACGCCGTTGTCCAGGCTGGCGCGCACCACAAAGCCTTCGTCCAGGGCCACCAGTTGGGCGCTTTCCACATGCAGACCTTCGCTGATTTGCGCCCCCTTGAAACTGAAATAACCGCGCACAGGCAGCTCGGCCGTGCATTCCATGTCGATGTCGGCATGCTGTTCATTGAGCCATTGGCGCGCGGATTGCAAGGTGGCGGCCACGGGCAGGCAATCGGCGGGCACATCAATGTGGGCGGTGCGGGTGGTGTCGTCAGCGCTCAGGCCGTCGAATTCGCCGATGGTGAAAAATGCAACTTCAAAGCTTTGCTGGCTCATGGTGGTGTCTGTTTTGCTATCAAAAAAGATGCATTGTGCGCGCTGGCAATAAGTCTTTGAGCACCATTGGTTTTTTGGCAGGGCTGGGTGCGGCGGGCACAAAAAAGCCCGGGCGTACCGGGCGGGTCTGCAGCGCTACAGCGCAAGTCGGCGGTGCGGCTTACTGGGGCTGTGCGTGGAAGGCCTTGTTGGCAATCTTCCAGCCCTGCTCGGTTTTGAGCAGCACAAAGTAGTCGGTGAAGGTGACGCTGCCGTGCACCAGCGTGACTTTGGCCATGGCCGAAGTGCCGGTGATGTCCAGCCAGTCAATGCTGCGACGGCGCGTGGATTCGTCCGGGGCCGGTGTGTTTTTGAAGCGCTGGCAGTAAAAGTCCAGATCCCAGGAAGTCAGCGGGCCTTCGCGCACGCTCTCCAGCCGGGCGGTGGGCATGAAGGCCGCACGCATGTGATCGGCGTTGTCTTCGGCATGACCGCGCATGTACAGTTCCAGAGGGATGCGTACGGCGCTTTCTTCGGGGTGGTGGGTGTGCATGCTGCGGCTCCTGGTGGTTCTTTGCCCAATGGCTGCCGCATGCTAGCGGGCGGGCGCGTGCAGATTGCGCATGTTCCGGTCATAGGTGTTTCACACGCAGTGGGCGCTGCCCCAAAACAAAAGCCCCGGCACAAGGCGCGGGGCTTGAGGCTGCCAGTGTGGCCACTGGCGACAGGTGCAAGGCCGCTTACGCGCCCAGCTTCAAGGTACCCTTCATGATGAAGGAGTGACCGGGGAAGGAGCAGAAGTAGGTGTAGTCAGTGCCAGCCTTGAGCTTGGCCACGTCGATCACCACTTGGGTGGACTCACCACCGCCGATGACCTTGGTGTGTGCCAGCACGCGGGCATCGCCTGCCTTTACGTAGTCGGCTGCAGCGCCGGCCTTCATGCCGTCAGCCGCAGCAGCGGTGGCATCAGCAGCCGTAGTCAGCACCAGGTTGTGGCCCATGGAGGACTTGGGCATCTTGCCCACGTGCTTCAGGGTGACGGTGTAGTTCTTGCAGGACTTGGGCACTTCAATGCTCTTCACATTGAATTGCATTTGGTCATTACCTTCTACGGTAATGGCGCAGTCAGCGGCCATGGCGGGGGCAGCGAAGCCACCAGCAGCCAGCAAAGCGAATGCCATCAGAGTCTTTTTCATAGCGCAAATCCTTCCGAATGAATCTTTGTGAAGAGTAAGAGGTGCTGAACAGCGTCCAATTTTTAGAATTGGTCTAACTGTCCAGTTGGTCGATATTGTGATCCTGAATATTCAGTATTTTGTGAAATTCAAAAAATCGAAACGCGGGTTACGTATTTTTTGCATCTGGGCATGATGCGGATCAATAAATCACGCACGGGGTATTTTGAATCGTGCGTGAAATTATTAAAAAAATAGCAGCTAGCGTTTATTTATGCAAGGTTTCAATACTATTTACTAGTGAAAACCTTGATTCATCAACGCTGGCAGCTATATTTTTCAAATATCACCTTATGCCAGTGCGGTCTCTGTACGGGCGGTGGGTGCCGGTGCATTGGCGCGCAGCAGGGCCAGTGAATGCACGCGGGCCTGGGCGCGTTGCAGGTCAAAGTGCTTGGCATCAAAGCCAGGTGCCTGCGCGCACGCAGCGGCGTGCTGGGGGTGTGCGGTGTCTTGCAGTGCGGCCAGCAGGTCGGCAAAGCCGGGCGACCCGCCGCAGTCTTCGGGTGGGCAGGCGTTGCGCCCGCCCATGCACATGGGCAGGCTGTGCAGCGCAGCAGGGCTGGCAATGGGCGCGACCGATTCCAGCTTGATGCGGTGCAGCCAGCCATCGCCAAAGTCGTACAAATAACGCACCGCCAGTGCCTGGCCTTGCAGCAGCTGGCCCAGGGTGTAGCGGCGCGCATCCATGGTGGGGTCGTCGGGCAGGTCGGCGTCGGGCTGGCCGTAACGCTGGCCGGCAATCTCAAACTCGTACAGGTGGCGGTTTTGCCAGCCCATGACGGCCTGAATGGCGCGGTGCAGCTGGGCCAGCGTGATGGATTCAGCCACCACCAAACGGCGCCAGATGGCGGGCTTGGTGTCGCACAGCTGAATATGCAGCTGATAGCTGTTGCGGGTTTTGGTCATGGGGTGTCTCCTCCCGATGTCAATCACAAATCTGCAGTGTCTGCAGTTATTTCATGTCAGGTTGTAGCGCACCTGCATGCGGTACGTGGTGCATGAGGGTAAGTACTGGCTCTGCCAATGCAGGGGTTTAGCTGGGCAGGCTGACGCCTTGTGCGATTTGTGCTTGGCGTAAAAAAGGCACCCACGGGTGCCTTGCAGAAATCATGCGTGATGGCGTGTGGCGCCTTAGTCGACGCTGGCGCCAGAGGCTTTCACCACCGGGCCGTACTTGGCACGTTCGGCGGCCATGAAGTCGTCAAACTGCTTGGAGGTGGTGGGCACGGGCTCGGCCATCAAGGTGGCAAAGCGCTTTTGGGTTTCTGGATCTTTCAGCGCATCGGCGAAAGCTTTGCTCAGCTTGTCCACCACATCTGCAGGGGTGCCCGCAGGAGCTACCAGACCCCACCATGTGTCGATGGCAAAGCCCTTGATCTGCTTGGATAGTGCAGGCACGCCGGGCAGCAGGCTGCTTTCGTCGAGGCTGGTGACAGCCAGCGCCTTGAGCTTGCCCGACTTGATGTTGGCAGAGGCTGCGGCCAGGTTGTCGATGTTGAAGTCCACCTCGCCGGCCAGCAAAGCCAGCTGGGCAGGGCTTGCGCCGCGGTAGGGGATATGCACGGCCGTAAATTGCATGCCTTGCTTGAACATTTCGCCAGCCAGGTGGCCTGCGCTGCCATTGCCGCCGCTGCCGTAGCTGAGCTTGCCGGGGTTGGCCTTGCCGTAGGCAACCAGATCGGCCACGGAGTTGATCTTCAGCTCTTTGGCGCGATCGGCGTTGATGACCAGTACGTTGGGCACGCGCACCATCTGGGTCAGGCCCACAAAGTCTTTGCCGGCATCAAAAGGCAGCTTCTTGTACAGCCAGGGGTTGACGGCATGGGTGGCCACGGTGGCCAGGCCAATGGTTTTGCCATCGGGCGCCGCTTTGGCGATGGCGTCTACGCCAATGTTGCCGCCTGCGCCCGCTTTGTTTTCCACAATCACGGTGCCCAGGGTGTCACGCACACGCTCTGCCAAGACACGGGAGGTCACGTCCAGAGGACCACCGGGGGCAAAGGGCACGATCAGGCGGATGGGCTGCTCAACGGCTTGAGCCAGAGGGGACGCGATGGCAGCAACAAGTGCCACGGAGGACAGCAGGAGGTTTCGACGGTTCATAGCGGCTATTGTGCAAGATTCGTGTGTGGGTACTCTCACAACTGTTGTGTTTTGGATTTTTATTGTGTGAATGCTTGGGTTGTTGGTGGAATTTGTTGTATCTGGCGGTAGTGCGCAACTTTGGTGCGTGCTACACCCAAGTGGGCTTGCTGTCCAGTCAAGGGTTTTGTAAGTGCTCGTAAAAAAGGCCGCATCAGCGGCATTGGGAGGGTGTTCGGGGATGCAGCCTGGTGCATGCATGGCCCCTGTTGCCCTGTATTGCGGAATGGCAGAGGGGCCTTGCTGCTGGGCTTATTGGTCTGCCGCGCTGGTGAAGGCGTCGGCAAAGAAGGCTTCTTCGGGCAGGCCGCGCTGGCTGGTGTAGCTGGTGCGGGCCGAATCCACCACGATGGGGGCGCCGCAGGCATAGACCTCGTGGCCCGACAGGTCTGCAAAGTCGTCCAGCACGGCCTGGTGCACATAGCCGGAGCGCCCTGTCCAGTTGTCTTCAGGCAGCGCATCTGAGATGACGGGCACATAGCGCAGGTTGGGCATGGTGGTGGCCAGTGCTTGCACCCAGGCGTCTTCGTACAGGTCTTCAGGGCGGCGGCCGCCCCAGTACAGGCTGACGGGGCGCGTGATGCCTTGGTGCTGCATGTGGGCCAGCAAGGCCTTGATGGGGGCAAAGCCCGTGCCAGAGGCCAGAAACACCATGGGTTTTTCAGAGTCTTCACGCAGGAAGAAGCTGCCAAACGGGCCTTCAGCGCGCAGAATTTCCTTTTCCTTCAGGGTGCCAAACACGTGGTCCGTGAACAGGCCGCCGGGCATGTGGCGGATGTGCAGCTCAATGCCGGGGGCGCTTTCTTGCACATGGGGCGCGGTGGCGATGGAGTACGCACGGCGCGAGCCGTCACGCAAGATGAATTCGATGAACTGGCCCGCAAAGTACTTGAAGACATTGTTGGCGGGCAGTTGCAGCTGCACGCGCATCACGTCGTGCGAGAGCTTGTCAAACGAGCCCACTCGCACCGGCATTTTCTTGATGGGGAAGGTTGTGGTGTCGGTCACCTGGCGCGATTCCAGCACCACATCGCTGTGCGCAGTGGCACGGCAGGTCAGCACAAAGCCGTCGGCCAGCTCCTGGGGTGTCAGCGCTTTGTCGGAGTGGGTGTCGTGCGTGACGTCACCGCTGAGCTTTTTGCACTTGCACGATCCGCAAGCGCCGTCTTTACAGCCATACGGCAAGCCCACACCTGCCGTGATGGCAGCGGCCAAAATGGTCTCGCTGTCAGTTGCGGCAAAGGAGCGTCCGCTGGGCTGAACGGTGATTTGGAAGGCGGAGGCGGTCATCTTCTAGCTATCCTTGGGGTTTTGCAGTGTCCGCACCAGCCGCTTTACAAAGGCAATGGGCCGCATGCAGCGGCCCGGTGCGTGACAGTATTCAATGGGGATGCCCGATTTTGCCTGTAAACCAATTCCCACGCCGCGCCTTGCCAGCGCGCTTTCGTCGCACGCGGGTGCTCATCATCGGTTGTGGTGATG
>JAFAGF010000165.1 GCA_023422975.1 Pseudomonadota bacterium | reverse complement strand
GGCGGCCTTCGCTCAAATGGCTTTCAATCATCACGCCGGTGATGCGCTGATCACCACCTGCAATCTGTTGCGCCAGATCGGCCGCCACATCGATTTGGCGGCGGTGCTGCTTGCTGCTGTTGGCATGCGACATGTCCACCATCACCTGCGGGCGCAAGCCCGATTTTTCCAGCAACTCACAGGCCGCCTGCACATCGGCCGCGCTGTAGTTGGGCTGCTTGCCACCGCGCAAAATCACGTGGCAGTCTTGGTTGCCACGGGTTTCAAAAATGGCGCTTTGGCCCATCTTGGTCATGCCCATAAAGGCGTGCGAGGACTGCGCCGCTACGATCGCATCGCTGGCCACTTTCACACCGCCATCGGTGCCGTTTTTGAAGCCAACCGGGCAGCTCAAGCCGCTGGCCAGCTGGCGATGGCTTTGGCTTTCGGTGGTGCGCGCACCAATGGCGCCCCAGCTGACCAAATCGCTGATGAATTGGGGCGAGAGCAAATCCAGAAACTCCGTGCCTGTGGGCAGGCCCAGCTCCAGCACCTCCAGCAGCAGCTGGCGCGCCAGTTTCAGCCCTTCGTTGACGTTGAAGCTGCCATCGCGGTACGGGTCGTTGATATAACCCTTCCAACCCACCGTGGTGCGCGGCTTTTCAAAGTACACGCGCATCACGATCAGCAAATCTTCCTTCAGCGCATCCGCCTGCGCCTTGAGCTGGCGCGCGTATTCCATGGCTTGGTCGTGGTCGTGGATGGAGCACGGCCCCACCACCACCACCAGCCGGTCATCCTGCCCGTGCAGCACGCGCGAAATGGCGCGGCGGCTGCCTTCCACCAGCGCCAAGGCCTGCTCCGTGGCGGGCAGCCACTCCTCCAGCAAAGCGGGGGTGAGCAGCGGGCGCACGGTCTTGATGCGGGTGTCGTCAATGCGGGTCTTGTCCAGCGTGGACAAAGCCGCAGGCTTGGTCAGAGAGGGCGAAGAAGTCATTGCGCCATTGTCGCTGTCTGGCTGCAAAGCTGCCAGTGCAAGGGTTCCGGGCCTTTCAAGGCTGTCTCCAAATCACAAAACCGTAGCTACCAGCGCTTGACAGATAAGCGCTAGCAGCCAATTTCATGCATTTCATGCCCAACCGCCCACGCGACCCTCACACTGCGCCACTGCCAACGCGCAGCGGGCACATGCTTGCACTGTACGGGCCATAAAAAAAGGATGTGCTTGTCGTCACATCCTTTTCATAGCTGTCCGCGCTTGGCAGATAAGCGCTAGATGGCAATTTGTCTTAAACCTCAGCCACCGTCTCTACGGCCTCCGCCATTTCCAGCAACACGATATTGCCCACCGTGGCGCCATAGGTCTGCGCCACCCGCTTGCGCTGCTTGAGCACGGCTTTGTCTTTGCTCACCAGCAGTGCCTGGTGCTGGCTGGCCAAGTCCAGAAAATGCTGGTCATCCGGGTCGGTGCAGGTAAAGCGGATTTTGGGCGCTTCGGCCACATATTCCACCGCGGCATCGAATGCCGCCAGCACGCCTTCGGGGGTCTTGCCGTAGAACGAAACACGGGGCGCAATCTGGCTGTAATGCAACACACGCTCCAGCTCAATGCGCTGGGCTTGGTCAGCAATCCAGCGCACCGCGCCTTGGGCCACCAACTCACGGATGGGAGGAATGTGCGGATCGTCAAAGATCAGCATGTCCAACACCACATTGGTGTCCAGCACCATGGGGCGTGGCCACGGCCCGGTGTAACCAGCGTTGCAGGCCGGCCACTTCAAGACGATTTTCATGCTTAAGCCTCGCTGGATGGGCGCTGTGCGCTCTCATCCTTACGGGGCTTGACGGCACCCTTGATCATCTCAAAGCAGAACAAACGGCATTCAATGGGGCCATTCCACATGGGCGTGCGGCGTGATTCCTTGAGGCGCATCTTGCCGGGCAGCTTCAGGTCGGGCGTGAGCATCCAGCCACTCCAGCCGCTGTAGTGCTTCTTCCAGTGGGCAGCCAGCTGGCTGAAGAATTCGCCACCGTCTTCGGTTTGTGCAGTTTCACGGCCCACGCGCTCGACGGCATCCATGCGCTCTGCGGCATTGCGGCCAAAGCTGCCCGCAGCGGCAATGCGCTCGCCGTACGGGGGGTTCAGCAGCATCATGCCGGGCTGCTCGCACGGGGGCATGCGCTGCAGCGCATCGCCACCGCGCAGGTTCACGGTTTCGGCCACCCCGGCGCGCTCGGCATTGCGCTGGGCAAAGTCGACCATGCGGTGCGAGACGTCCGAGCCAAAAATCGGCACTGGGCTTTCGTCCAAGATGGCGGCCTCGGCCTCGTCCAAGATCTGCTCCCAGACGTGGCGTTGGAAGGGCACCAGCTTTTCAAACGCAAAACTGCGCAAGATGCCGGCGGGAATCTTGCGAGCAATCTGCGCGGCCTCAATCACCACCGTGCCACTGCCGCAGCAGGGGTCGTACAGCGGCTGCGGGTTAGGGCCATGCGGGTTCCAGCCCGTGGCGGCAATCATCGCAGCGGCCAGGGTTTCTTTGAGCGGCGCATCGCCCTTGTCTTCGCGCCAGCCGCGCTTGAACAGCGCCTCGCCCGTGGTGTCGATGTAGAGCGTGCAGCTGTCGGTCGTCAGGTGCATGTGCACGCGCACGTCGGGGTGGTGCGTCTCCACGCTGGGGCGCACATTGTTGCGCTTGGCGCGGAAGCGGTCGGCAATCGCGTCTTTGACGCGCAGCGCCGCAAAGTTCAGGCTGGTCAGCGGGCTGTGCTGGGCCGTCACTTCAATCTTGAATGTCTCTTTGGGCGAGAACCAGATCTCCCATGCCACCTCGCTGGCAGCGCGGTACAGGTCGTTTTCGCTGCGGTATTCGGTGTACGACAGCTCGACCAGCACGCGCTGAGCCAGGCGGCTGTGCAGGTTGAGCAACATGGCATCGCGCCACATGGCACGCACCATGACGCCGCCACGGCCGGTGAGCACGTCGTCCTTGCCCACGCCGGTGATAGCGCGCACTTCGTCGGCCAGAAAACCCTCAACGCCAGCGGCGCAGGGCAAAAACAAATGCAGTTGGTTCATAGCAAGGATTCAGGCGGACAGGCATTCATCCACTTCACAAGGGGAGCGCACAGACTGTGCGGTCGCACAGCGAGGCCATCCCACGCAATGATGCGGCTGAAGACGAATCCGTATCAGCATACGCGAGTCACCTTGCCTTGGTAGGCCTGTTGGCAAACTCCCGCTGAAAGCAAAAACGCAGCGGCAGCCGCTGCGTTCTTGATGGTGTTGGAGTTTGCAATTTTAAAGGGCCGAGCCGATCTGCGCCACCGCACAGGTATCTGCCCCTGCCCACCACAGCACTCAGAGCGCCTTGCGCAGGTTAGCCGGCGCAATTTTGAGCGCCTCACGGTACTTGGCCACGGTGCGGCGTGCACACTCAATCCCCTGCTCCTTCAGCATCTCTGCAATCTGGCTGTCGGACAATGGTTTTTTGGTGTTTTCGGCCGACACAAACTGTTTGATCAACGCCCGCACCGCCGTGCTGGAGGCATTGCCACCCGTCTCCGTGCCCAGCCCGGAGCCAAAAAAGAACTTCAGCTCATAGGTGCCGTGCGGCGTGGCCATGTACTTGGCCGTGGTGACGCGGCTGATGGTGGATTCGTGCAAGCCCAGTTCATCGGCAATGTCGCGCAGCACCAGCGGGCGCATGGCCAGCTCGCCGTGCACAAAGAAGTTTTTTTGCCGATCCACGATGGCTTTGGACACGCGCAAGATGGTGTCAAAGCGCTGCTGCACGTTCTTGATGAACCAGCGTGCCTCCTGCAAGCGCTGCTGCAGCCCGGCATGGCCGTCGCTGCCTTTGTGGCTGCGCAAGGCGTTGGCGTACACATCATGCACCCGCAGGCGCGGCATGACGTCGGGGTTGAGCTGCACGCTGAACTGCGCCAGCCCATCACCGCCCTTGCGCGCCATTTTCTTGACGATCACATCGGGCACGATGATGTGGCGCTCCACATCGGCAAAGCGCCGTCCAGGCTTGGGCTCCAGCCGCGCAATCACGCCCAGCGCTGCGCGGACCTTGGCTTCGGGCAGGCCACACGCTTGCATGAGTTTGCGCACATCGCGCCGCGCCAGCATGTCCAGCGGCTGCCCACACACTTGCAGCGCCACCTCCAGCAGCTCATCGTCAGGATCTTGGGCTTGCAGGTGCTGGAGCTGCAGGCGCAGGCATTCGGCCAAATCGCGGGCACCCACCCCCACAGGCTCCAGCGACTGCAGCAAGCGCAGCGCCACCGTAAACCGGTGCACCAACTCTTCGAGCTGCTCCAGATCGTCGCTGCCCGCCAACCCGATGGCCAGTTCTTCCAGGGCATCTTCGAGGTAACCGTCGTCGTTGAGGTTTTCAATCAGAAAGCGCAGCGCATAGCGGTCCAGCTCCGACAGCCGCAGCGACAACGCTTGCTGGTGCAAAAAGTCGGTCAGCGATTCATGGGAACCTGCCAAGTCCAAGGCCGTGGGCGCATCGTCATCGTCATTGCGTTGGCCGCGGGCGGGTGCTTCACTGCCCCACTCGCCCTCATCGAAGGACGCCATATCAATGCTGCCATCGCCTTCCCAGTCATTGGGAACGTCGCTTTCAGGTGCTGAGAATTCAGCATCTTTTTGGCCTTCAGCGCTTGTTGCACCTGCGCTGTCAGCTATGGAATAGTGAGAATCTTCTGCTGCATACGCATCGCTCTGCGGCGTGGTATCAGCAGTGTCCAGGCCAAACTCTTCGCGCGGTGCGTCTTCGGTCGCGATTTCCAGAAAAGGGTTGTCGTCGAGCATCTGCTCAACTTCTTGGGACAGCTCCAGCGTCGAAAGCTGTAAGAGGCGAATGGATTGCTGTAGTTGCGGTGTAAGTGCTAAATGCTGTGAGACCCGCAGTGACAAACCTGGCTTCAACGCTGTACTCCCTCTTCTTGCTCTCTCAACCCTGTTGTTTTTGATAACGCCGCTGAGGAGGGTTACATCCGGAAATGTTCGCCGAGGTAAACCCGGCGCACATCCGGATTTTCGACGATCTCCTGCGGCGTTCCCTGCGCCAGCACCGTGCCATCGCTGATGATGAACGCATGGTCACAAATGCCCAGCGTCTCGCGCACGTTGTGGTCGGTAATCAGCACGCCAATACCACGCTCTTTCAAGAAACCGATGATGCGCTGGATCTCGATCACCGCGATGGGGTCGATACCGGCAAAAGGCTCATCCAGCAAGATGAAACGCGGGTTCGTGGCCAGCGCACGTGCAATTTCGACACGGCGGCGCTCACCACCAGACAATGCCAGCGAAGGCGACATGCGCAGATGGTCCACGCGCAGCTCTTTGAGCAAGCTGGTGAGCTGTGCCTCCACCGCTTCACGTGACAGGGGCTTGCCTTGCTCGTCTTTTTGCAGCTCCAGCACGGCGCGCACGTTGTCTTCCACATTCAGCTTGCGAAAGATGGAGGCTTCTTGCGGCAGGTACGACAAGCCCAGGCGCGAGCGCTGATGAATCGGCATATTGCCCACCGCGTGGCCGTCAATAAAAACGTTGCCGCCATCGCTGCGCACCAGCCCCACAATCATATAAAACGACGTGGTTTTGCCCGCTCCGTTGGGGCCCAGCAAGCCCACCACCTCGCCTTTTTGCACGGTGATGGATACATCTTTGACCACCTTGCGGCTGCCATAGGACTTGGCCAGATGGCGGGCCTCCAGCTTGCTGGGGGTGGTGGTATCTTGGATTTGCGCAGCCATTACTTTCCTTGCAAGTTCAGCGTGCCAGAAGGCTGCAAGGGCTGCGCCGGAGCGGTGGATGGCTGGGTAGCAGCGCTGGCCTTGGGTGCCAAAATAGCGCGCACACGCCCGCCAGATCCAGCAGGGGCCGACGAAGGCTCATTGCTGCGCTTTTCACCATCCACGGTAAATACGTCGGTCAGGTTGTTATAGGTAATGACGCTGCCCATGATGTCATCGCTGAGCTTGCCGCCGGTATAGCGGCGCAGCTGCCCACGACGGATCAGCTTCACATCATCGGTCTGGCCGTTGTACTCAATGACCTCGCCCTCACCCTCTACAAACTCTTCGGGGGCACCCGGTGCCGTGTCCCGCTTTTGCCGGAAAAACGCACGCTTGCCGGGTTCTGCCTTGACCACACCATGCTGATAGCCCTGTGCGTCTTGGCGCACATCCAGTTGCGCACCACGAAGCACGATCGAGCCCTTGGTCATCACCACATTACCGGTAAAGACACTGGTTTGCTTGAGCTCGTCATGGCGCAAGGCATCCGCTTCAATGTTCATGGGCTTGTCACGGTCCGCACGCTCGGCGTGCGCAATACCGGAAGCGCCCACAAAGGCGGTCAACAAGAGGCAGGTGATGAGTTTGGGTGTCATGGGCAGGGCACGTTTCTTGCAGCACATTGTAGTCATGCATGCTGGTTTTCCATGAAAAAAGCCCGCACAAGGCGGGCTTTGTAATGGCACAGGGGGCTTTCTGCACCCCGCCAGCATCAGGCGTTGGCGCTTTGTGTGATCAGGTGCTGCACCACATTCAGCACATTGGTCATGCTGCCAGCGCGGGGGCCATCGGTGTAGTAACGGCCTGCCACACCCATGGAAGGCACGCCCTCAACGTCATAGGCTTGCTGCAATGCAGTGGCCTTGCGCACTTGGCTGGAAACGTTGAACGAGTTGTAGATTTCCTTGAACTTGTTCACGTCCACACCTTGCTTGGCCACCCAGTTGAAGATGTCCTCATCCTTGGCCAGCTTGTTGCGCTCGACGTGGATGGCATGAAAAACCTTCACGTGCATGGCATCAAAGTTGTCCATCGCTTGCAGCGCGAAGTACAGTTTTTGCTGGGGCACAAAGCTGGCGTTGAAAGCCACCGGCACGCGGCGCACAACCACATTGGCGGGCGCTTTTTGCTTCCATGCCGCAAAAGTGGGCTCAAACGCATTGCAGTGCGGGCAGCTGTACCAGAAGAACTCCACCACTTCCACCTTGCCCGCTGGAGCATCGGTGGGCGCAGGCTTGGAGAGGCGCACGTATTCCTTGCCTTCCTTGGGTGCTGCTTGCTGCGCGAAGGCGGTGTTGGCACCCAAAGCCATGGAAGTTGCAGCAGTGGCTGCGGCCAAAGAGAACTGGCGGCGTTGCATCAAAGAGACTCCTTCAAGAGATGTGGTGGGTTTGGAGCGTGTGCTGCTCCAAAAGTTCATTGCTGCACGCGTACCAAGGCCGAATCCACCCCGGCACCGTCCAATTTTTGTTTCAGCTGCTCCGCATCACCGCGCTTGGCGAAAGGCCCCACGCGCACGCGAAACACTGGACGACCATTTTGTTCACGCTCGCTGATACGCGCTTCCCAGCCCAGCATGGCCAGCTTGGCGCGCTGCGCATCCGCATCGCCCTGGGTGCGGAAAGCGCCCGCTTGCACAAAGTAGCTAAAACCATCCGCGCCAGCATTGGAAGCGTTGGCTGCAGCCTTCGCTTCTGCCGCAGCTTTGGCGTCTGCCGCCTTGACCTGCGCCTTGGCCAAATCACCCAGCGGGTCTGCCGAGGCAGCAGGTGGTTTGGCGACAGGGTCGATGGCTGCAGGGGGCACCGCAGCCGTGCCAGGCGCTTCTGGCTGCATTGCCGCAGGTGCCTGTGGCGTGCGCGAAGGCGAGCCACCATACAGCGGCGAATTGGGGTCCCAACTGCGGTTGCGCTCCTGTTCACTTTTCTCGATATCGCGGTGCTCCCCCTTGTTGAGGAAAGGCACCGGCACTTTGGTGACGTACACCGCCACACCCAGCGCAATGCCCAGGCCCAAAATCAAACCGATGATGAGCCCCAAGATGGTGCCGCCACGCTGCTGCTTACCCATAAAACCGCCTGTCACGTTGCTTGTTGTTTCGCTTACATGCGCTCAGGTGCGCTCACACCCAGCACAGCCAAGCCATTGTGCAGCACTTGCGCAGTCGCCGCGACCAGTGCCAGACGCGCCAGTTTCACGGCCTCGTCGTCCACCAAGATACGCTCTGCGTCGTAGTAGCTGTGGTAGGCGGAAGCCAAATCTCGCAAGTAGAAAGTGACGTCATGCGGGGCATTGCC
>JAFAGF010000107.1 GCA_023422975.1 Pseudomonadota bacterium | reverse complement strand
GTTGCTGCAAGCCATCATGGTGGCAGCCAGGCGACTGATTTTGATCTGCTCGCCTTGGGTGCTGTAGCTGCCCATGATGCTGTTGCACAAGCGATCGACATTGATGCGCTGGTCAGCAGAAAAGTTCAAGCCAATGGCGCGCGCAGAGCCACCATTGGAAGCAGGAACCTTCCATTGGTTGTCGGGCGCGCTGTGGGCGGTCAGCGCCTGTTGCAATTCCCAGTGGTGGGACTGCAAAGTGACCGAAGTTTTGCTGGGCTTTTCGGTGTTTTTCAAGTCTGCCGAATGCGTAGTGCAGCCCATCAAGACAGTGGTTCCCAGTGCGCAAGCCACACTCAGTGATTTCAATGACAACATTAAGTAATAGCTCCTGTTTGCCGTGCGTTGAGCACGTAGACATACAAGCATGCATGAGTCATGCACGATTTGGTGCATGAATGTAGCTTTTTGTAGTGTGGGACTGTGCCTTGATACCGAATGAGACAGTTTATGGCCCTGGCTTTCAGGCATGCCCGGTGTGTAAATTGGAAGTAGCTATAAAATCATGAGCGATTTACATGCGTGCAAGCAATCGCTTTGCACCAGGCTCACAATCACAGGTTTCTTGGAAACAGCTATGTCCCATTTTTTTGCAGGCAACTCAGCGCGTCGCATCGTGTGTGGACTCTCCGTGGTGGGTATGGCAGCGCTGTTGATGGCTTGTGGTGGCTTGGGGGGGCGCTCTGTCACGGAGGCCATGCCCAAGGTGGAAGAAAAATTTGGGTCAGCAGCGACTTATTCACGCCTGTTTGATGCAACACCTGGCCAGACCTGTGAAGCCGCGCGCCGTGCTTTGCTGAGCCAGGGCTACATCGTGAACAAGGCCGATAAGGATGTAGTGGAAGGCCAGAAAAGCTTTCAGCCGCAGCCCGATCGCCATGTGCAAATGAATATCCGTGTGACCTGCGTGCCAGAAAGCAGTGATGGCGCTTTGAGCATGGGCTTTGTCAGTGCGCTGCAAGACAGCTTTGCGCTGAAGATGGCCAGCAACTCCGCCAGCTTGGGGGTCAGCATGCTGGGTACAGTCTCGGTGCCTGTGGCGGCAGGCCATGACTCGATGATCAAAATTGGCAGTGAAACGGTGACCAGTGGTCAGTTCTACGATAGCTTCTTCGATCTGATGCGTCGCTACCTGCTGGTTGATGCACCGCAAGATGTGAACGCTGCTGGCAAGCGTCCTTAATTGCAATTTGAAAACTATAGCTTCTAGCGCTTGATAGACAAGACTTAGAAGCCAATTAGACCAAAAATAGGGCGGGGTCAACCATGGTGCGGTTGAGCATCACTCCCCAATGCAGGTGCGGGCCAGTGACACGGCCTGTGGCACCGACTTGGCAAAAGGCTTGCCCTGTCGGCAGCACATCCCCCAAGCGGCACTGCACGCTAGAGAGGTGGCAGTACATGGTGAGCAGGCCGCCGCCATGGTTCAGCCACACAGTGGTGCCGTTGAAAAAGTAATCCCCAATGTCTACAACGGTGCCGGGCAGTGGCGCCACGATGCGGGTGCCGGTGGGCGCTGCAATGTCCATTCCGCTGTGGGGATTGCGTGACTGGCCATTAAACACACGGCGCAGCCCAAAGCTGCTGGAGCGTCGGCCAGGGCAGGGCTGTTGCATGCGCATGGCTGCCAGCGCTGGTGCAGGGCTGGTAAAGAGCGCCATGATGGTTTGCTGGTGGGCGCGCTCGCGCTCGTGCCGTGCCAAGTCTTGTGGGGCCAAATCTACAGTTTTGGGGGCAACTTTCAGGCGCTGTTCGGCGTATTGTTTGCCCTGCACGCTGTAATCGAGCGACTGCATGCCATCGTCATTGCGTACCGTGATGGTGTGGACACCGAGCTTGGTCGACAGCGGAATGCCCACCAGCGCGGTCCATTCAATCATGTCGCCCACCACCAGCACGGGGGTGCCTTCGGCGGTGGTGACTTTGGGCTGGGTGGAGGAGGGGCCCAGCGAAAGCCGCGCCACACCGCCGGGAACCCGGCTGTCCACCGGTGCCAGCGTGCTGTCAGAGGAGGTTGCGGGGGTTGCCCATGCTGGCAACGCGGTGCAGGCGCTGAGCTGTGCCAGAGCCATTAAATACTGGCGACGCTGCATGAAGAAGTTCGATCCGATGTGCATCAGGGCATTGTCGCGTGCGATTGCAGTATTTGCATGTCAGCAAGGAATTGGTGGGGTGTGCACCGTCTTCTTGACGTGGCGCAGACTGCGCTGAAGGGGCTACGCGGACACTGTGGGCTTGCCGCGCGCAGGCTGGTTGCGGCGGATTTATGGAAGGTATTTTTCAATGCAAGCATTTCGCATCGTAGTTATCGGCGCTGGTGAAACAGGCACCCCTTTGCTTCAACAACTGTTGAATGCCCCGTTTGTTGAGCTCGTTGGCGTGGCAGATTTGAATCTGGAGTTGCCCGGTATTGCTCTGGCACGCCAGCACCAGATTCCCGTGACGAATAACTTCATGGAGTTGGTGAGCCAAGGCACGGCGGTTGACATCATTATTGATGTGACGGGCGCAGCCAAGGTGCGTGAACAGTTGCGCCAGTACATGGTGGATTCGCGCAATACACACACCGTGATCATGCATGAGCGTATTGCGCTGCTGATGATGTCGCTGTCGGCGGGCAGCTTGGTCGATGGCAAGCACGGCGTGCAAGAGTACGCCTGATAAAAGCATAGCTGTTGACGCTGG
>JAFAGF010000070.1 GCA_023422975.1 Pseudomonadota bacterium | reverse complement strand
TTCGTAAAAAACGTGCGCAATCATTCGGGACCTGACAGGTACACATAGGCCGCATTTATGATGCCAAAAACAAAAAGGCTGCAACCCGTGTGGGTGCAGCCTTTGTTTTATGTGGTACTTTATGTGGTACAGAAATCAAATTTCCATGCAAGCTGTTGATTTCATTGAATATCTGGCGGAGAGGGCGGGATTCGAACCCGCGGTGGGCTATTAACCCACACACGCTTTCCAGGCGTGCGACTTAAACCACTCATCCACCTCTCCAGAAGCTGAAATTCTAACGTGCTTTTAAAGCCTTCTTGGGCAAACCACACACTTTTTCGAAAAAACTAGCATTTCTAGCCTGCTGTAATGGATTGCCTACGCCTTTCCTACGCATGCTTCGCAAATACAGATCGATCTGCGCAGGCACTTGCACAAGACCAGCACGCAGGGTTGGCGGCAAACAGGTACAGTGCCCCATCTTGTCTTGGCAGGAAACATCTGCCCTGCCCTCTTCACCTGCACTTTGATTGAATGACTGCTTCCGCTTTGCCCATTTTGTATTCTTTCCGTCGCTGCCCCTATGCCATGCGCGCGCGTTTGGCCCTTGCCCATGCGGGGCTGGCATGTGAGCTGCGTGAGATCAATCTGCGCAACAAGCCCCAAGCGTTGCTGGATGCCTCTCCCAAAGGCACTGTGCCTGTGCTGGTGCTGCAAGATGGCCGCGTGATTGAGCAAAGCCTGGAGATCATGCTGCATGCCTTGCAATCCAAAGACCCCGATGGCTGGCTGGCTCCCACCCAAGGCACGCTGGATGACATGCTGGCGCTGATCGGCCGCAATGACAGTTTTTTCAAGCAAGCACTGGATCGCTGCAAATACCCTGAGCGCTATACCGCTGAAGAGGTCAACCAGGCACAAACCGATGCACTGACTTGGCTGGCTGCGCTGGATGCCCAGTTGGCCGACAGCGGCTATCTGTTTGGCCTAAACCCCAGCTTGGCAGACATGGCACTGCGCCCCTTTGTGCGCCAATTTGCACGCATTGACGAGGCGCAATGGGCAGAGCAGCCCTGGCCGCACCTGCAAGACTGGCTGCAGCGCTGGATTGATTCGGCCTTGTTTGCAGAAATCATGGAGACTTATCCGGGCTGGGTGCCTGGCACTACAGGCCCCGCATTCAGCACCGACAGCGTGGAATCGGATTAAGCCGCCAACGCGGCAGCTACGCCGCTCGCAAGCGCTGCTCTCAGGCACTTGGATCACTGTCCAAGTGCCTTTTTTACGTCGGACGACTCACGCTGCTTGCTGATGCTGCCACCACTGCGCCACCACGGAGCCTGCCTCGGCCAGGATGGCGTCACGTGCTGCGTCATCCACCGCTTGTGCACCGGTCAAGTACGCGGCCACCACCAAAGGCGCTGTGCCTGGCTGGGGCCAGACCACCACCACATCATGGGCGGTGCCGCGCACGCCACTGCCCGTTTTACCACCCACTTTCCAGCCCTGAGGCATGCCTGCGCGCAAACGCTTAGCACCTGTGGGGCTGGCCAGCAGCCACTGCTGCAGCAGCGCCTGTTCTGGAGGCTGAAGCCAAGCTTCTGGCCCTGGCTGCATCAAGCCCAGCATGCACCCCGCCATCGCCTGGGGCGTGGTCGTATCCCGCACATCACCGGGCAATGCGGTGTTGAGATCAGGCTCATAGCGATCCAAGCGCGTGTCGTCATCGCCCACGGCCCGCAGCCACTGCGTCAGGCCTGCCGGGCCGCCCTGCAGTTGCAACAGCAAATTGGCGGCGGTGTTGTCGCTCATGGTGACCGTAGCCTCACACAGTGCCTGCACGGTCATGCCAGCGCCATCAGCATGGAGCTGCGTCAGGGGTGAATAAGGCACCAGCACTTGCCGGCTGTAACGCACGGTGTGCGCCAAATCCAGCGCGCCCTGCCCGGCCAAATCCAGCACTTGTGCAGCCAGCAGGCTTTTGAAGGTGCTGCACATGGGGAAGCGCTCATCGCTGCGGTAAGCCAAAAAAGACGGCGTATTCCACTGCTGGGCATAAATGCCCAGACGCCCACCGCTTTGCGCTTCCAATTGCGCCAACGCCTGCTGCCAACGATTGGGGGGGCTTGCGGTAGGCTGCACGGGCACGCTACAGCCAGCGACACCCGCCACACCCAAGAGCAAAGCCATTTGCAAGCAATTTCTGCGGTCCATTCCTCATCCTTTTCTCTGAATATAGAAAGACGATAGCGCAGTGAAAAAATGCCGCCAGCCACCGAATAATAAAAAGAGAGCATCTAGCGCTCATCAATACTTGATTTCAATGTCAAATCACTTTGAAAGCATTGAAATGCAAGCGCAAGCTGCTTCGATTTCTACTTCTTCTTGTTAAACCATGCCCCAGGCCGGCGTGGAGCCGCCGCGGGTTGCCCCGCCCTTCGGGGCTGCACCGCGGGCCTGCGCTCCTCACGCGCATAGCGCACGGGCACGCCGCTGGCAGTAGTGGCATCCGTTGCATTGGCTGCGCCCCATTGAATGTCTTCGCGTGCAATCGCGCGCCACTGGCCCAGTGGCAGCTCACCCAGCTCCAGATTAGCAATGCTGCGGCGAATCAAGCGCAGCGTGGGGTGACCAATGGCTGCCGTCATTTTGCGCACCTGGCGGTTCTTGCCTTCCACCACGGTGATGCCCAGCCACACGTCTTGCACGCTTTTGCGCACACGCACGGGCGGATCGCGGGGAGGTACCTCGGGCTGCGGCTGCAACACCTGGGCTTCGCAAGGCAGCGTGGTGTAGTCCTCAATGCGCAAGCCATCGCGCATGCGCTGCAAGGCAGCTTCATCGGGCACACGCTCCACCAGCGCCCAATAGGTTTTGGGCTTTTGATTGCGCGGGTTGAGCAACTGCTCAATCAGCGGGCCATCGTCCGTCAGCAGCAGCAAGCCTTCGGAGTCTTTATCCAAGCGCCCTGCGGGGTAGACGCCTTGGGGCAAACCAAACTCTGCCAGCGAACGCGCGCCATCCTCGGGCGTGAACTGAGACAGAACGCCATACGGCTTGTGAAAGAGGATGTACTGGGGCATGCCAAAAAACCAAACTTGCAAAGGCTGTGATTGTCGGCCACAAGCAAAAGCCCCGGCATGCAATGCATACCGGGGCTTTGGAACGAGGACAGCTACAAGGCGTTAAGCGCGCCTGCCACCTTTTATCAGCAGCACCAGCAGCACTACCGCAAAGCCCACAAAGCACACGAACGACCAGTTGGCAATCGAGCCACCCAGGAACGTCCAGTCCACCGCCGTGCAGTCACCCGAGCCACGGAAAATCATGGGAATGGCGCGGCTGATCGGGTAATTTTCGATCATGCCGTAGAAATCTCGCCCACAGCTGGCGAACTCCGGCGGATACCACTGCAGCCAGCTTTGGCGCGCTGCCACAAACGCGCCGAACCCCGACGCGGCCAGTGCCAACAGGCCGAAAGACTTCCACCAGCCTTTCGAGCCTCTAAGGCTTGCCAGCCCTGCGCTCACAGCTACCAATACCAAAGCATAGCGCTGTACGATGCACATGGGGCAAGGCTCCAGCCCCTGCACATGCTGCAAATACATGCCAAAGGCCAGCAGAGCCACACAGGCTGCGGCAATCAGCGCCAAGGTGCGGCGCGGGGCGGTGGTGATCCAGTTCAAAACCTGCATGTTGTTCTCTGAAAAATAAAGGGCGGCATCTGCCGCCCCTGCCTGTTGCAGATAAGTGCGTTAAATGCCTGCGGCTTCGTCCAAGAATATCTTGGCGCGACGTGGCGTGACCACCAGTGTCTCCCCTTCGCGCAGACCCATTTCACGGAACTGCTCGGCGGGAATTTGCGCCTCAACCAAATGCTCGGATTCTGCATTGTCTCCGGCTTGGTTATCTTCTGCGGGAATAAGTTCCAAGCGCGCAATCGGCCCCACCACAATCGCGCGGCTCAGCTGCACCACCAGCCCTGTCGTGCGACCATTGCCATCGGTGTTTTGGCCGGGTGAATAGCGCGCCACGTCCAGCTCATGCGGGCGCACATAGGCAAAGGCATTTTTGTCGACAGCGCCGTTGGCCTCGCTGCTTGCAAGCTGCATCCCCTCTTCCAGGTACACCTGCCCGTCTTTGGCACGGCCTTTGAACAGGTTCACATCGCCCAAGAAACCGTAGACAAACGGGCTGGCGGGGTTTTCCCACACCTCTTGAGGCGTGCCTTCTTGCTCGATCTTGCCTTTGTTGATCACCACCACGCGATCAGCCACTTCCAAGGCTTCTTCTTGGTCGTGCGTGACGAAGATGGACGTCACGTGCAGTTCATCGTGCAGGCGACGCAGCCAACGGCGCAATTCCTTGCGCACCTTGGCATCCAGCGCGCCAAAGGGTTCGTCCAGCAACAGTACCTTGGGCTCCACCGCCAAAGCACGGGCCAAGGCGATACGCTGGCGCTGACCGCCCGACAGCTGAGAAGGGAAGCGCTCCGCCACCCAATCCAGCTGCACCAGCTTGAGCAGGTTCATCACCTTCTCTTTGATCTGCGCTTCGCTGGGGCGCTCTTTGCGCGGCTTCACGCGCAGGCCAAAGGCCACGTTCTCGAACACCGTCATGTGGCGAAACAGGGCGTAGTGCTGGAACACAAAGCCCACGTTGCGCTCACGCACGTGCACATCGGTGGTGTCTTCACCGCTGAAGTGGATGCTGCCCACGTCAGCCGTCTCCAAGCCCGCGATGATGCGCAGCAGCGTGGTCTTGCCGCAGCCCGAAGGGCCCAGCAGCGCAATCAACTCTCCGGACTTGATGTCCAGGCTCACATCACGCAGGGCCTGGAAGTCGCCAAACTGCTTGCTGACATTGCGAATTTCAATGCTCATGATCTGTCTCTTTCAGTTGCACCGCGCTTTAATGGCTGGGGCGCTCAGGCGGCATGTTGGCCGCGGCCTGCACTTGTTGTTCATGCTTCCATTCGGCATAGGTCTTGATGACCAGCGTCACCAGCGCCAGCAAGGCCAGCAAAGACGCCGCAGCAAAGGCCGCCACCGATTGGTATTCGTTGTAGAGAATTTCCACGTGCAGCGGAATGGTGTTGGTCTGCCCACGAATGTGGCCCGATACCACCGACACGGCCCCAAACTCGCCCATCGCCCGGGCGTTGCACAAAATCACGCCGTACAGCAGGCCCCACTTGATGTTCGGCAGCGTCACATACCAGAAGGTCTGCCAGCCACTGGCACCCAACACGATCGCGGCTTGCTCTTCGTCATTGCCTTGCGCTTGCATCAACGGGATCAGCTCCCGCGCAATAAAGGGGAAGGTCACAAACACCGTGGCCAGCACAATGCCTGGTACCGCGAAGATGATCTTGACGTCGTGCGCAGCCAGCCACGGGCCCAGCCAGCCGTGCGCGCCAAATACCAGTACGTACATCAAGCCGGCCACCACAGGCGAAATGGAAAACGGCAAATCAATCAGCGTGGTCAAGAAGGCCTTGCCTTTGAACTCATACTTGGCAATGCACCATGCCGCCGCCACGCCAAACACCAGATTCAAGGGCACAGCGATCACCGCCGTCAGCAAGGTGAGCTTGATGGCCGCCCAGGCGTCGGGCTCTTTCAAACCCTCCCAGTACGCATCCAGACCTTTGCGCAGCGCTTCAGTAAACACGGCCGCCAGCGGCAGTACCAAAAAGAGCAAGATGAAGCTCATCGCCACACCAATCAGTACCCAGCGCACCCAGCGTGGCTCCGTCACGGACAGCTTTTCGGGCTTGCTGCCCTTCTTAGGCGCCGTCACCTTGTAGGCAATGACCAGCAGCACCAGCACCGCCAGCAGCACCTTCAGCAAGAAGTAATGTTGTTCGTTCATGCGGGTGCTCCTGCGTGACGGCGTTGCCAAGCTTGCAGGGCGTTAATCACCAGCAGCAGCACAAACGAAATGGCCAGCATCACCACGGCGACTGCCGTCGCACCTGCGTAGTCATACTGCTCCAGCTTGCCAATGATGATGAGCGGCGTGATTTCCGAAATCATGGGCATATTGCCCGCGATGAAAATGACCGAGCCGTACTCCCCCACCGCGCGGGCAAATGCCATGGCAAAGCCAGTCATCAAGGCGGGCAAGATGCTGGGCAAGATCACCTTGTAGAAAATTTGCCAACGGCTGGCGCCCAGGCTGGTGGCGGCCTCTTCCAGCTCTTTTTCAGAATCTTCCAACACTGGTTGCACCGTGCGCACCACAAAGGGCAGGCCAATAAAGATCAACGCAATCACGATACCGTTGGGGTTGAACGCCAGTTGAATGCCCAGCGGCTCCAGGTACTGCCCGACCCAGCCATTACCGGCCAGCAAAGCGGTCAACGAAATGCCCGCCACTGCGGTGGGCAGTGCAAAGGGCAAGTCCACCAAGGCATCCACTATTTTTTTGCCCGGAAACTTGTAGCGCACCAGCACCCACGCAATCAGCAGGCCGAACACCAGGTTCACCACCGCAGCCAAGAACGAGGCGCCAAAAGTCAGCTTGTATGAAGCCACCACGCGCGGCGCGCTCACCGCCTCCCAAAACTGATCCCACGTTAATTCAAACGTTTTAAAGACCAGTGCAGACAGCGGAATCAGCACGATGATGCTGAGATAAAACAGTGTGTAGCCCAAGGTCAGCCCGAAACCGGGCAGAACGCGCTTGGCGCCACGCCCACGGCGGGCCGGGGCAGTAGCGCCAAGACTTGGGCTGACGGGGGATGCAGAAGCCATGATTTCCCTGACAGCCTGTGATTGTTGTTATGAAAGTTGCCTCAGCACACGCGGCAATTACTTGCCGGGGGTGTAGATCTCGTCGAACTTGCCGCCATCGTTAAAGTGCACTTTTTGGGCTTCGCTCAGCGAGCCAAAGTACTTGGCCACGGTGAACTGCTTCAAAGGCTTGAACACATCGGCATGCTTTTTGAGCACCGCTTCGGAGCGTGGGCGCAGCGCATGGTTGGCGGCAATTTCTTGGGCTTCATCGGTGTAGAGGTAATCCAGATACGCCTTGGCCAATGCGCCAGAACCCTTCTTTTGTGCGGTACGTTGCACCACGGCCACGGGGTTCTCCGCAATGATGGAGCTGGATGGATACACCGCCTCGACCTTGCCCTTGCCAAACTCGCGGTCCACGGAAATCACTTCAGACTCAAACGTAATCAGCACATCACCGATATTGCGCTGCAAGAAGATGGCCGTGGCATCACGCCCACCCTTGCCCAGCACCGGCACGTTCTTGTACAGATCCTTCACAAAAGCCTGGGCTTGGGCATCGGTGCCACCAGCTTCACGGACCGAACCCCAAGCGGCCAGATAGGCATAGCGGCCATTGCCACCGGTCTTGGGGTTGACCACCACCACCTTCACATCCGGGCGGATCAGGTCTTTCCAGTCCTTGATGTTCTTAGGATTGCCATCACGCACCAGGAACAACATGGTGGACGTAGTGGGCGATGCATCGTGCGGGAATTGCTTGGCCCAGTCTTTGGCCACCACACCGTTGCTGGCCAAAAACTCAATGTCAGTGGTGGTGTTGAACGTCACGACATCCGCAGGCAAGCCGTCATTGACTGCGCGCGCTTGGGCACTGGAGCCACCATGCGCCTGGTCAATCTTGATGTCTTTGCCCGTGGTCTTTTTGTAATGGGCCACAAAGGCTTGGTTGTAGTCCTTATAGAACTCACGTGCCACGTCGTAGGAGACGTTGAGCAGTTGGTCCTGGGCGCTGGCCATGCCACCGGCAGCCAGCGCAATCGTTGCCAACAGAGTCTTGAGCTTCAAAGATGTCATGGTGATGCCGCCTTACGCAAATGCGTGTTTTTAAGAGATGCAACGCATTGTGAAGACAAGTACTTAAAACTCAAAAGAATATATTTTTTTAAATTTATCTGATTTTGGAATAAAGAAATTGTGAGCTATTTACGCTTTATCTATAAGCATTTTCCTACGATTTCATGCATACCTCAAGCCACCGCCACTTGCTTGCCCCCACCCCAATCCATGTCTTCCACCAAAGACTGCAACAGCGCCCAGCCCAAAGGCCAATGGCCATGCCCGGATTCCACGTTGATATGCCCCGCATTGGGCAAACGCACAAACTCGCTGCCCCATGCTCGGGCATAGGCACCCGCCAAGCGGATAGGGCAGTAGGGATCAGTGGTACTTGCCACCAGCACGCTGCGATAAGGCAACGCTTGGTAAGGCACAGGAGCAAAGTCCGCCAGATGGGCGCGACGCTCGGGATCTGCGGGTGCCACCAACAAAGCGCTTTGAATCTGCGCTGCGGCCTGCGCCGATACATGCGCTGTCGTGATGCAGCCCAAGCTATGAGCAACCACAATGGCCGGCTCAGGCCGTGCCAACAACAGCTGCTCCAGCGTGTGCACCCAATCTGCGCGCTTGGGCATCTGCCAATCGTCTTGCTCCACACGCTCTACGTTAGGCAATGCCTGTGCCCACAGGCTCTGCCAATGCTCTGCGCCTGAATTGCGCCAGCCTGGAACGATGATGATGCGCGGCGAAGAATGGGACATGGCTGAACTCCTTTGGAGGCGCAAATTGTGAAAGCCGCCACCCCAAATCCCAACGAATGATTTGTTGTTTTCTTATGCGCATAAGCATCTGCACTTGTGCATGCCACGACCCAACATACCTCGCAACCACTGATCTGCTGCGCTGCGCAATTCACCCCACCAAGCTACAAAAGCGGCCGATCCCCCCTAAAAAAATGCCCTCCTTGCAGCAAGGAGGGCATTCGGGGAGGAGCGGACCTTGCGGCCGAGCACTTCAGATCTCTGGTGACAACGCGACCTGCACGCTTTCACATACCCCATACAAAGCATTGAGTGATACCTTCGCCATCACGCTGTGGCCATCGGGCAGCTCCAGCTCAAACACAAAGTGACTGCCACGGAAGGTACGCTCACGCACCTGAGCACTGGTGCCTTTTTCTGTCACGACCACATGCTCTGGCCGTAGCAACACTTGAACGCCTTGTGCCGTCTTGTAATGGGGATGACCCGCCGGAAGCAACCCCAGCGCCGTCTGCCATTGGCCGCCCGCGGTGGGCTGGGCAGGCAGCAAAGCGCCCTCACCCACAAACTGCGCCACGTCTTGCGTCGCGGGTGCGCAGTACACCTGCACCGCATTGCCCCATTGCATGAGTTGCCCGCGCGCCATAACCCCCACGTTGTCAGCCATGGCAAACGCTTCGTTTTGGTCATGGGTCACCATCAATGCCGTCGCTTTGGCCTGCTTCAAAATTGCACGCACTTCACGTGCAATGCTCTCGCGCATGCTGGTATCCAGGCTGGAAAATGGCTCATCCATCAGCAGCAAGCTGGGCTTGGGCGCCAGCGCACGCGCCAAAGCCACGCGCTGCTGCTGCCCGCCCGAAAGCTCATGGGGCCATCGCTGCCCCATCCCCTCCAAACCCACCAGCTCCAACATTTCCTGCACACGCGCCGCGCGCAAGGGCTTGGCCATGCGATGCAGGCCAAAACCAATGTTGTCCGCCACATTCAAGTGAGGAAATAAAGCATGGTCTTGAAACACCATACCAATATCTCGCGCCTGTGGCGGCACTCTCTGCGCCAGACTGGCAACGGTCTTGCCTTGCAGGTCGATGTGCCCAGCGCGCACGGGCTCAAACCCGGCAATCGCCCGCAGCAGCGTAGTCTTGCCACAGCCCGAGGGGCCAAGCAGGCAACCGATCTCCCCCTGGTCTAGCCGCATGCTCACGTTTTGCACCACGATGTGGTTGCCATAGCCCAAGGAGACGTTTTTAACTTCAAGCATCACTAAATCCGGCATGTCCTAACCGGCCGAAGACGGTGTTTTCTCAGTTTGCAGCACCAGCAAAATCACAGGTAGCAGACCCACCAGCACAATGGCCAAGGCAGGCAAAGCCGCCTCTTGCCACATCGACTCCGACGTAAGCTGAAAGACGCGCACCGCCAAAGTGTCCCACCCAAATTGGCGCATCATCAACGTGATCGGCATCTCTTTCATCACGTCCACGACAACCATCAAAAACGCAGACAGCAAGCCGGTACGCAACAACGGCAAATGTAAACGACGCAAGGTTTTCCACGGCCCCAGACCCAGCGAGGCGCAAGCCTCTTCCTGGCTGCGCGTAATTCGCTGCATCGCGGCATCCGTCGCGTTGTAAGCCACGGCCAAAAAGCGCGCCGCCAGTGCCAGCAGCATGCCCGCCAGACTACCTTTGACAATACCCAGCGTTTCAATACCCCAAGGGGCCAGCAAGGCCATGAGCTGTTCATCCAACCATGCAATCGGCACAAACACGCCCACCGCCAAGACCACACCTGGCATGGCATATCCCAAGATGGCCAAACGCACAGTCCAGTCCGTCAAACCATCAGGGTGGCGGCGACGAATCCAAGACAACAGCAGTGCCAGCACGGTCGCAACGGCAGCAGTGATCAGCGCCAGACACAGCGTATTCCACACATAGCCCCAGTAATCGCTGTTGAGGTTTTCGCGCCATATTTGTCCCACCCACACCACCATTTGCGCCAGTGGAATAGCGAAAGACGCCGCAAACACCAAGAAGCACGCCACAAAAGCCAGCCACCGACGTGCGCCATGGAGCGCAACACGGTGCCGCTGTGGATTGCTCACATGGAACCGCCTTGCGCTGCGGGAGCGCTGCTCGGCAGCCACCAACAGCAACACTACCAGCACCAAGATGGACGCCAACTGCGCAGCAGCTGCCATGTTGAACAAATCAAACCATGACTTGTACAGTGCTGTGGTGAACGTATCAAAGTTAAAAACGGCAATGGCACCAAAATCTGCCAGCACTTCCATCAGCACCAAGGCCAGCCCCGCACCAATCCACGGACGTGCCAGCGGCAATGAAACTTTAAAAAATGCCTGTACCGGGCTATACCCCAGGGCCTGCGCAGCTTCAATGCTGCGGTGCCCCTGTGTCAAAAAGGCACTGCGCGCCATCAGATACACATAGGGATAAAAAGCCATCACCAACACCATGACCAAGCCCCACAGGCTGCCACGAATATCAGGAAACCAGCGGCTATCACCCCCTATGTCGCGCAAGAAGCTTTGCACCGGGCCCGCGTACTCAAACAGCCCCATTTGCACAAAAGCCAATACATAAGCGGGAATTGCCAGTGGCAACACCAAAGCCCATGAGAAAAACTTGCGGCCAGGAAAGTCACACATCGCCGTCAGCCACGCCAGCGGAACCCCCACGACGGACACAACAACGCCTACCAGCAGCATGAGCAACAGGGTATTGCCCAGCACACGTGGCAAAACATAGTTCCACAAATGCTGCCAAATTTCTGGCTGCGGTGTTACAGCCATCCACACCACCGCCAGCAAAGGCACGATGGTGAGCAACGCAATCGGAAGCGCAAAAGCAAAACCGCGCCAGCGGTGGGCTGGCGCGGTATGGTCTACAGCAGACAAACAGCTAACCTAATGAAGAAATTCGATTAACGATAGCCTACACGATCCAGCAACTTGATGGCTTCAGCCTGGTGCGAACCAATGTCACCTGCATTCAGTGGGCTAGGAATAAATTTTCCCCAAGCCTTCACGATCGGATCTTCTTCCGCTTTTTTGTTGATGGGGCTTTCGTATGTGCCATGGGTGTAGGCCGTCTGCACCTTTTCAGAAGACAGCCACTCCAGCAGCTTGCGTGCACCTTCTGGGTTCTTGGCATGCTTGACCACGCCGGCACCAGACAAGTTCACATGGGTGCCGCCTTCATCCTTGCCTTGGTTCGCCCAGAACAGCTTGACCTGCTTGTTGAAGTCAGGCTCTTTAGACAAGATACGGCCAAAGTAATAGGTGTTCGCGATGCCCACATCACATTGACCTGCAGCAATCGCCTTGAGCAAGCTGTTGTCATTGGTGAAAACATCGCCCGCCAAGTTGGCAACCCAGCCCTTGGCAATGGCTTCCGTCTTTTCAACACCATGTTTGGCAATCAGCATTGCCACCAGCGACTGTGTATAGGCTTGCTTGGAAGTACGCAAGCACAGCTTGCCCTTCCACTTGGGGTCTGCGAGGTCTTCGTAGGTACTCAGTTGCTCTGGCTTGACACGGTCCGCTGCGTAAAAAATCGTGCGTTCACGCTGCGACAGACCCCACCAGCGGCTACCCGCATCACGGAAGTTCGCTGGCACATTCGCGTTCAAGGTAGGCGAGTCAATCTTTTGCAGCAGCCCACGCTCGGCCGCATTCCACAAATTACCCACATCCACGGTGATCAGCACGTCTGCAGGCGAGCTGGCACCTTCTGCAGCCAGTCGCTCCGACAACGAACCGCCTCTGTCTGTCAGCAGGTTGATCTTGACACCAGTTTGCTTGGTGTATTCATCCAACGTGGGCTTGAGCAAAGCCTCGATGCGTGAGGAGTACACAGTCACCGCTTGGGGCTGTGCCGCTTGGGCCAAAGTTGCAACGCCAACCAGGCTCATGCACAGAGCTGTCTTCCAAAGTTTCATTTTGAAAAGCTTTCAGTCAGAGAAAAAGCGCCACATTACGTAGCACTAGCGCCACCCAATAAGGGGTATGAGGATGTAAGGCAGAACCAAACAATTAATAAGAATAATTCCTATTATTTAATTCTAATCTAACTTTTGTCCCGCTTTTATCCGCTGTCGCAGGGCTAACACAGACTTTTAGGAAGCTCTATCAGGGCCAATCACCACAGATGATTGCATGTCTCGCTGGCTTCCGAGACAAATAAGCACGTATCAGTCACGGCACACGAAGCACCGCGCCGATCTGCGCGGTGAACACGATTGCGTGGGCGCGGACAAGCGTGGCGTGGAGCGTATTTGAACCCACGGAGCAGGTGCGTCCTTTCACCCCATACCTCACACACCCAGCAGTGCGATCAAGCGTGGCCGACACCACTGGCGCCAGGAAGGTACTCCCCCAAAAAATCCAGAAAACTACGCACTGCAGGCGTCAAACCACGGCGCGAGCTAAATACCGCATGCACAATGCCGGGCGGAAAACGCCACTGGGGCAGCACATGCACCAGCTCCCCACGCTCTATCTCAGGCTGGCACATATAGTCAGGCAAATAGCACACACCCGCACCCCCTATAACCGCCAGCTTGAGCGTCATCAGATCATCGGCCACATAACGCGCCTGCGGCTGAATTTGCATCTCCGCACCGGTATCACTGCGCAGCCGCCAGTGCGCCACACCTTCAAAGGCAGACATGGACAGCACATCGTGTGCCATCAAGTCCTGTGGCGACTGTGGCACGCCCTTACGCGCCAGATACTGCGGGCTGGCCAGCAAAATTTGCTGCGCCACATCCAGGCGTTTGACCACCATGCTGGCACTGTCCTCCAGCGAGGCACGCACGCGCAGCGCCACATCAATGCCTTCTTCAACCACATTCACCGGGCGATTGACCACCAGCATTTCCACGCGCACCTCGGGGTAGCGCGCCAAAAAAAGCGGCATCAGCGGTGCCAAAACCGTTTGCGACAAGGTGACCGGGCAGCTCACGCGCACCGTGCCACGGGGCTCACTTTGCACCTGCTCGACCGTATCTTGCGCCGCCAGTGCCGCATCCCGAATAGCTTGGCAATGGCGCAAATAGGCTGAGCCCACCTCGGTCAGCGACAGCTTACGTGTGGTGCGCTGCAGCAACCGCACCCCCAAACGCGCTTCCAGCTCTGCCACCCGACGTGACAGGCGTGACTTCGGAATGCCCAGCGCACGCCCTGCCGCCGCAAAGCCGCCGCGCTCCACCACCTCGGCAAAGTACAGCATGTCATTCAAGTCTTGCATCTGCAGCGCCTCTTTCTTTCCGCAACTATGCCCAGCAATTTCTACCACCATTGTTCTATATACAGAACAATCTATCGCGATTTTAGAGACTTATCAAATATTCGCGTGTAATCCACAATAACGCTCATTGATTCGAATATTGTTTAGGAGCACCCCTTGAAACTGTTGCACGTTGACTCTTCTATCTCTGGTGAAAACTCTGCTTCGCGCAAGCTGACCCAACAAATCGTGGCGGAGTGGACAGCCAAGCACCCCGACACCCAAGTGGAATATCTGGATCTGGTAGCCGAGGCTCCCAACCACTTCACCACCGCCGCCATGGCACCCCGCACCGGCCAGACCGATGGCCTGAGCGCTGAGCAAGTGGCAGAAAACGCTGTCTCTGAAAAGCTGGTGAGCCAGTTCCTGGCTGCTGACGTGATCGTGATGGGCGCACCTTTCTACAACTTCAGCATTCCTACCCAACTCAAGGCCTGGATTGACCGCCTGGCACAACCCGGCCGTACCTTCCGCTACACCGCAGCGGGCCCCGAAGGTCTGGCCAAGGGCAAGACCGTGATCGTGGCTTCGTCGCGTGGCGGTGTGTACTCCACCACCGAAGCCATGCAAGCGCTGGAGCACCAAGAAAGCTACCTGAAGGTGGTGATGGGTTTCTTTGGTATTACCGATGTGCGCATCGTGCGCGCCGAAGGTCTGGGTCTGGGCCCCGAAGCCGTAGCGGCAGCCTTTGCCAGCGCTGCCAATGATGTGAAGGCCGTGACCGCCGCTTAAGCGATAGCCACCTCTTTCTATGCAACAAAAAACGCCTGCTGATGTCAGCAGGCGTTTTTTGTTTTTATTGGGCAGCCTGTGCGTGTGCCAGTACACCATGCATCAGCGTGTGACTGCGTAAACCAAACGCCCCAACCACTCATGCAGCGCCATTTGCCAGCGCAGCAAACTGTCAGCCATGTGGTAGCTGTACCAGTCCGTATGCGCACCGGTACGAAAATCCACCGGGTATGCCGTGACCTGGCAACCCACCGCTTCAAACTCCGCCATCGATCGCGGCATGTGCCAAGCCGATGTCACCAGCAGCCACGACTGCTGGCCACAGCGCGCACCCAGCGTTTGTGCCACACGCTGTGCGTTCTCTCGGGTGGTGCGAGCGCCTTGCTCAATCTGCACACGCGCCATGTCCACGCCTTGCTCGGCGTAAAACTGCTGAGCAAGCTGGCCCTCGGTCACCCCGGTGGTCAACAAACGCCCTTCACCACCACTAAAAATCAACTGCCACTGCGGGTGCTGTCGCATCAAGCCCACAGGCACCGTCATGCGCTCCGCCGACTGCCCCAAAGGCACTTGCCCATGCGCTTGCCAACTGGCCGGGTGCTCCAAAGCGCCGCCAAGCACCAACAGGCCTGCGTGCTGCTGGAGCAGTGCCGACGTTGGTTGAGCCGGGTAACGGCTTTCCAGCGCACGCAGCAAAGCATCCGGCGGCGCCTGAAAACCGAGCAGGCCCAGCCCCAGCAAGCCCGTCCACAGCATGCGCTTTGCAGCTCGCGGCTTTCGACCCAACAGCAACAAGGCCAGCAGCCACCACAACGCCAACCAAAACAGCGGCTGCGTAATGGCCGACAGCAATTTCGAGACAACGAACACCACAGCCCCTCATTGAATATGGGAGCAGCTAGCGCTTGTATCTGCTAGATTTCAGATATAAAACTATCTGAAAGCTAAGTTTTATAAGCGCAAGCAGCTCTTATTTTTAAATCATCCATTACTGGCGTCACTGCCCGATGCCGCCGTGGGCCAGCGACCATTTGGCCGGATCTTGCAAAAACGCTTGCCACACGGCCAGTTGCTCGACCGAGAAGCCTCCGCGCTGGAACGCCATGGCCAGCACATCTTGCCAGTTGCACAGCGCATGCACGCGCACGCCGTGCTGTGCCAGCACCGCATCAGAGCCAAAGCACGCGTAGTCAAACACCACAAACAAATCTTCCACGCGCGC
>JAFAGF010000039.1 GCA_023422975.1 Pseudomonadota bacterium | reverse complement strand
GCTGCCGTGATGGCAACCGTCAACACCAGTAGTCCCCCGACCAGAAGCCAAAGCTTGGCGCGGATGCTCAGATTCCTCATTGCTTGCATGTCTAAATTAACCTGTTTTCTTCAGTAATGCGCACATGGATGGCATGTGCCGGAGCCTGTGGCGAATGCATAAAGCCTGCCATTGATATGCATGAAATTGTGGCAGATTGTTAATGAAAATGTTCTTTTAGTTACATTGCAAAGGGGTATAGCTGCATGTTTTCTGGTTTCTTTTCGCGCGAATCGCCTCGTTTGGCCTTCATTTGAAGGCAGAAGGCCATGAACTCTCGCATCGCGATGCTTGCACTCTTGCTGTGCGATGGGAGTTCATCTGCATGTCTGCGTGGGTCGCTTAGGTACAAGCTAGCGTAAAAAAGGCCGCAAAAGCGGCCTGGGAATCCAAGTGGGTGAACGCTTAGTCGGGCATGGAACAGTGCCCGCCTTGTACGGCCACGCCAGAGCCCGCAGCGATCAACGGGGCCTCATAACGCAGGTCGACGGGTTTGGAAGTGTGGAAGTCCCACGCCAGGAAAATGACCAAGACCGCCCAGAAGACGATGCGCAGGGTATTTTTGTGTGTCATGGCATGCACCCTTTCTTAAAAGCCAAAGTGGCGGCGAATGCGCAGGCCAAAAATAGTGCCTGCAAATGCCAGCGGCACCCAGATCCAGCCGTGGATGGAGCCGGTGGAGATGCCGGAGAACATGGCGCCCACGTTGCAACCAAATGCCAGGCGTGAGCTGTAACCCAGCACCAGGCCCGCAATCAGCGCGACCGCCCACTGCTTGCCGCTCAACGGTTTGCTGCTGGCCGGTGTGGAGGCGCTCACCCACAGCGCACCGGCCAGGATGCCGATGTTGGTGATGGAGGTGACGTCCAGCAGCACGGTCTCTGTCAGGCGCACGGCGTTGCCGGGCTGGCTCCAGAACCAGGTGCTGCCTACGTCCATGGCGCCGGTGGCGTTGGCAATTTTGGCGGCCCACAGACCAAAGCCGTAGACCACGCCCCAGGGTTGGCCGGCAATCAGCAAGTTGGCCGTGGCCAGCAAGGCCAGCAGCACGGCGCCAATGACCCACTTGCGCACAAAAATAGGTTTGGGCTGTACACCAGCCTTCAGGTTGGCGCGCTTGCAGTACAAGCTGACGCCAGCGGCCACCACGGCCAAACCTGCCAGCGTGGCGGCCAGGGCCACATCCCAGCCCCATTCGGTGACCAGGCCCACGGGCGCAGCGCGGCCCAAGTCCAGCCACCACCCCAGGTGCACGCTGCCCAGGAAGCTGCCAATGGCAAACACCGGCAAGATGGCCGCATTCATGGGAATGCCCAGGCCAGCCTTGTACAGCGTGCCGCTACCGCAGCCGTCAGCAATTTGCATGCACAGGCCAAAGACAAACGCGCCGACGATCAGGCTCACGCTCGGTGGGCCCAGCGCTGCGGTCAATTCGGGGAAGTGGCCCAGCAGCGGCATGGCCAGGCAGGCCGCCAGCGCCAGCAGCAGCAACTGGCCAAAGACGCCGGAGGGGTCTTTGTCTTCCACCAGCATGCGCCAGCCGGTGGTAAAGCCAAAGCGCTTGCCTGCCAGTACGGCACCCAAACCAATGCCCACAGCAAACAGCGCCGCCTGGCGCACGGAGACCGACCACAGCAGCCAGCCAAAGAACACGGCCATGAGAATGGCCAAAGGTAATCGTTTCATTGCGAAACCGCCTCTCGAAAAATCTTCTTATGCAAAAACATGAGCTGCTTGCGTTGAAGAATCAATCACTTCAGGTGGTTTTGTTTCTGAAATGGGTGATTGGTAAGCGCTAGCTGCTCTGTTTTTGTGTTTTAGTTGAACTTGCGTTCCCACCACTGCTTGGTGTTGCGCAGTAACTGCTCACCCCGGCCGGGGGCATTTTGCAGTTGGGGGAAGTCCGGCTGCTGGGTCCAATCCACCATCGATCCTGCGTACAGCTTCACGTTGGGGATGCCCGCCACTTCGCTCAGGCCAAACCAGTCGGTCGCCGCCCAGTGGCCGGTGTTGCAAAAAGCGACCGTGCCTTGCCCTTCGGGCACCTGAATTTGGGCGGCAATTTGCTTGGCCTTGGCGGTGTCCACAAAGATGGCGGTCTTGGGCTCAAACCACTGGTTGAAGTCCAGCTGCACCGCACCAGGCAAGGTGCCCGCCAGCTTGGCGGCAGGTGCTTGGGTTTTACCTTGGTAGAAAGCGTCGGGGCGTGAATCCACCAGTACGGCGTTGCTCAGCTTGAGGCTTCGCTGCACATCTTGGCGGGTGGACAGCCATGTGGCATCGAACGTCGGGGCATAGGTGCTGGGCGCCACCTTAACGGGCTGTGTCGTCAGCGGCAGCTTGGCCGCAGTCCATGCCTGCATGCCACCGTTGACGATGGACAGCTCCTTGAGTCCCAGTGACTTGAGCGTCCAGTACACGCGGGCCATGGCGCCAAAATCGGTCGCATCTTTGCCGTTGGAGACCACGACTGCATGGGTGTCTGCGTTCAGGCCCAGCGACTGCAGCAGCTCAACCAGCTTGGCGTGGTCGGGCAATTCACCGGGGTTGGTCGCAGGGCCTCGCCATTTGCCGTAAGGGGCGTTGACCGCGCCGGGGATGTGATTGTCCGCAAAGCTTTTGGGGTCGCGGATGTCGATCACGCGCACTTGTGCAGAAGTTTGCGCCTGCGCCTGGGACAGCAACGCAGACAGTTGCTGGGGAGTGAGCAGTGGCTCCGCAGACAATGCCCAGCCGCTGGCGCTCAGGCACAGCGAAAAGGCAATCAATGTTTTGGATGAGGGCATGGCGATGGTGTTTGCGTGCAAAGCAAGCACTTACAAGAAGTCATACAGCCTTTATTGTCCGTCTTCAGTGCGCAGAGCGGAACGACGGATCTATTGCAAACATATAACTTTAAGAAATAAAGAGGCTGCTATCGGAGGCCGGGTCAGTCAAATGGTGCAGCAGCAACTGCGCAGCGCTGGGCAGCGCCTCGTAAGAGCGCATGCACAGCACCAACTGGCGCAGTGCCCAGGGCTCGTCCAAGGCAATGGTTTGCAGACCCAGGCTGTTCACGTATAGCGCTGCACTTTTGCGGGGCAGCACGCCCACACCCAGGCCTGCGGCCACCATCAGGCACAAGGCGTCGTAGCTGGTGACCTGAATGCGCAGTTTCAGCGGCATACCCAGTTGGGCAGCGCTGCGGGTGAGCAGGCCATTCAAGGCGCTGCCCATGTGCGCGCCCACAAAGTCATAAGTCAGTGCTTGCTGCATGCGCACGCTGGCTTGCTGCGCCAGTGGGTGGCCGCTGGGCGCAACCAGCACCAGCTCATCCTGGCGGTAGGGGATGTAGCGCAGATCACC
>JAFAGF010000036.1 GCA_023422975.1 Pseudomonadota bacterium | reverse complement strand
TGTCACAGCAGGTGGGGCATTGCGGTCCCACAGTGGCTGCAGGCTGCCGCGCTCCATGGCGCCCTCGAGCAAATCGGCTAAGGGTTGCTGCGCTTGCAGCGTGCGGCCCAAGCTGTGGGCATAACGGTGGGCGGCACTGTTGGCCAGCAAAATTTTTCCGTGCTGATTGCAGGCCAAGGTGGGAGATGGCAGTTGCAGCAAGGTTTCGGTCACAAACTGGTGCAACTGGCGCAACTGCTGTGAGGCCTGTTCTACCGCCGCAATGCGGTGCTGCAAAAAGTCGCCGCTGCTGTTGGTTGGACTGGGGTTGGTGCTCAGGCCCTGAAGGCGCAGCCCTTGCATCTCTTGGTTTAAAAAACGGGCTGCAGCGTTGAGGCGGCGCCAGCTCCAAAGTGGGTAGGCCAGAACCAGTGCCAGCAGTGCCGCGGCTGGGCTGAAGCTGGTGTGCCACAGCGCAGGCGCAGCGATGTGTGCCAGCAAGGTCAGCAGCGCAAGGCCTGCGCAGGTGAGCAATGCCGCCGAGGGGCCAAGGACTAGCAGTGCAGCCAAACCGATGGCGACAGGCGCCGCATTGAACAGGCGGTTGGCCCAGGAGCTGGCGCTGGCGGTGTGCTGGTTTTGCTGTGCGCCGCTGAGGATGTGGCCCAGCAATTGCGCACTGTATGCCGACGAGGTGCTTTTGCCGCTGGGGGTGGCCAGCGTCGTACCAAGGCCGGTTGCGGCGGTGCCGATGATGACGTGCTTGTTGCGAAAAGCGGAGGCCGGGATGTGGCCGCGCAGCACATCGATGTAGGAGTACATGGCAAAGGGTGGCTGACCCTGGGCGAAAGCAATGTGCGTCAGCCCATCGCGCTGCCAGGGCGCGGCTTCGGTGGGCGCTTTGTGGTGCGTGCTGAGGCAAGATGGGCGCTCGGGCTGTGTGAGGCAGAGCATGGACAGTGCCAGGTGCAGCCACGGCTGCTGGCCCATGCCTTCAAGAGCATAAAAACTGCGCACACCGCCATCTTCATCCAATGGCAGGTGGACATGGCCCAGGCGCGCTGCAGCTTGGGTGAAGATCGGCAGCGGCAAGGTGACGGCCTGTTTGTCCAGGCTGCGCACCACGGGCAGCACCACATGGCCGCTGTTGGCCATGCTTTCGGCCAGCACCAGATCGTCTTCGGGGTAGTCGAGGTCAGGCTCGGTCAGTAAAAAATCCAGCCCAATCGATTGGGGCTGACCGGCGCTGATTTGCTGGATCACATGGGCATGCAAAGCACGGCGCCAAGGCCAGCGACCAATGCTGGAGATGCTGGGCTCATCCACCAGCACCAGTACCACATCGGGCGATGGGGCATGCTTTTGCATGCGCAGCGCCAAGTCCTGCAGCCACAGGTTGGCGCGCTCCAGCTGCTGCGGCCCAGAGAGCCAGAATGTCAGCGCCAGCAAAGCGGCGGACATGCACAGCCATTCCAGCGTCAGTGAGCGTTTCATGCGCGGGCGTTTTTGCTAAAAAGAGAGCTGATAGCGCTGATTCAATAATGCTTTTCGTCTGAAATACATGTAAAAACCTTTTTTTATCAGCGCTAAGTGCTCATCTTTTCAGGTGGGTTACGGATGCTCAATGCCCAGTCCTGTGCCAGAACTGACCGGGGCGCCAGAGCCATCACGCACCAGCGACAGCACTTGCACACTACGCAGCGGCGAGAAAGCACTGTTCAAACCCGAAGGGTCTTGCACCTGAATGCGTACGTGCCAGGTGCCAGCGGGCAGGCCCGCTGCCGTCCAGCGGGGCTCGGTGAGTACGGTGTCCAGCGCAGGCTGGCCGCTGCTGTCGGAACTGGCAAAAGCTTGCAGGCGAAAGCGCTGCCCCTCTTCGGCCGGCCAGTGGATGGTAGAAAGCCCTGCCTGGGTCTGTACTTTCAGGTCATCCAAAGCGGGGGGCTTAGGGCGGGGGACAATCCGAAATGCGTGGGCAACAGCAAATGGGCCTTGGTCTTCTTTGCCTTGCACCATGCGCACGCTGGCAGCGCGCCACGCGTAGTTGCCTGCTGGCAGGCTGGCCAAATCCATGCGGCATTCGGTCTGGCTTTGGCTGTGCAGCAGTGGCTGGGCAAATGCGGCGGCAGGCGCGGTGCTTTCCATGCTGGAGACGGCAATGACCTGGTGGAGGTATTGCACGACGCCATCCACGGGGGTGCATTGCAACTGGGCCTCGCCTTGCGCCAGCACGCCCGCTGGTGCGGGTGTTTGCACCAGTGGTGGCACCGGGTGCGCTTTGACGCGCAATGGTGCAGTGGCAGGGATGCCACTGATGCCCAGGGCATCGATGGCACGCACATGCAAGAAATAATTGCCATCGTCCACCGCGGCAAAACGCGCCAATGGGCCGGTAAATTGACCACTGCGCAGCACGTGGTTGCCTTGGGCATCCTGGCTCACCCTGACGCGCCAGCCCTTGGCTTGCTCCCACGCAGGCATGGGCAGGTTGAGCCACTGCGCA
This sequence comes from Pseudomonadota bacterium, assembly GCA_023422975.1. GTDB lineage: Bacteria > Pseudomonadota > Gammaproteobacteria > Burkholderiales > Burkholderiaceae_C > Comamonas. The sequence goes on along the minus strand of JAFAGF010000036.1, from coordinate 10,249 downwards.
TCTTCATTCAGTGTTGGCAGATCTTGGGGAGCAGGCGCCGGCAACAGTGGGGAGACTGTGCCAGCTTGCCCTTGTGCAGACACCGCAATGCCGGTGTGCTTGCGCAGCAGCGCCGAAGGGCTGGGCCGGTCGACATCGGCCAGTGCCTGCACAGCCACATGCCCTTGCAGCACGGCTGCGGTTGTGTGGCCCTCGGCCGCCAACTGCACATCAAACACGGTGCCGCGCACACTGGTGGCCGCGACGGGGGTGATGATTTCCAGTTGTCGCTGTGGATCGGGTTTGCCGGGGACTTGAATTTCGACGCCGCCGCTTTTTACCTCCAGCACCGACTGCAAGCTGCCCGCGCGGCCACGGCGGCGCAGTTGGCTCAGTTCCACCTGGGAGGCGGATTGCGCGTGTACGGTGCTGCCGTCTGCCAGCTTGACGGCGACAAACGCATTCGGCGTCAACTCAAGGCGGTCGCCTTCTTGCAGCGCCATGCCGCGCGTGGCCGAGGTGGCAGTGCCGCTGCGCTGAACGCGTGCATTGCCGTGCACATAGTCCACCGATGCGGTGGCGGTACGCATCAGTTGGCGAGGAATTTCCAGAATTGAGCCGGGCTTGAGCCGGTAAGGGCTGGCCACGCCGTTGTGACTTTGCAAAGCCGGCCACAAAGTGGCATCGCCCAAGTAGCGCAGCGCCAGGTGCTCCAGTGTGTCTCCGACATGCACCTTGTGCTGGATGACAGCGCTGCTGCGCAGCAGCTTGTTTTGCGCAGAGGCCGAAAACACGGCAGTGGTGCAGGCCAGCGCCACAAGGCTGACAGGGCGAAAAAATGGAGCTGCGTAGGCGCGCATAGGGTGGTAGGTATGAGGAGGGGCTAGATTTCGTAGCTGTCCAGGCGATAGCCCAAGCCGTAGACGGCGGCAATCGAATAGCTGTTGCCCGGGCGCAGTTGCAGCACCTGGCGCAGGCGTGAGACATGTGTGTCGAGGGAGCGTGACAGGACTTCGGAGTTCTGTCCCCACACGGCCTCGCGCAAATGGTCGCGTGACATCAGTCGGCCTGCGTTTTGAAACAGCAGCATGGCCAGCGCAAATTCACGGTATGTCAGCACCACCTCTTTGCCACCAAAGGTCACGGTCAGTGATGAGCGTGTGAAGGTGTAAGGGCCAAAGCTTTGTACATCGTCCGTACATTGCGGGTACGCACGGCGCAGCAGTGCATGCATGCGGGCCTTGAGCTCTGCCACACGCACGGGTTTGGTCATGAAGTCATCGGCACCGCATTGCAGGCCTTCGACAATGTCGCGCTCTTCGCTGCGGTGCGTGATGAACAAGATGGGGAAAGAGGCATCCAGGTGCTGCCGTGCCCAGCGGATGACTTCGGGGCCGCTGGTATCTGGAAGCTCCCAGTCCACGATCAGCATGTCAAAGGTTTCGCGGCGCAGGTCTTGCAAACAGGCTTGGCCTGTTTCATAGAGCTGGCAGGTGTTTCCCATTTCTTGGATCACCCGCTCCATCATCTCGAGCAACAGACGATCGTCATCCAAAACGGCAATACGCATGCAGATGTCCCCTCTCTCTCTATCGGTCGGTTCCGTGGCGGTCAGGCCTTGGCGGCTTCTTGCAGTGTGTGCAGCGCGTGCTCTACATCGCTGTGAGCCACACCGTCAGCCAATTGCAGCATGGCTGCAAGCGCCGTCAATGCCGCTGCGCCTTGTTGCTGCAGCTGAGCGATGCTCTGGCCTGCTTGCTTGGGCTGTTCAAAGCCGGTGCTTTGCAGCAGCAACTGGCCATCTGCTGCCATGAACTTGAAGTAGAACTTGCCGTCCGATTCACGGTATTGCTTGAAGCTAGGCAGGGCGACCTTCGCAGTTTTCACTTTGTGCTGACTGCCATCCTGGCTGGCCAGACTGCGAAGACCCACGGCGGCACGCAGCTTGGTAATGAACGGGCGGCTCAGGGTACGGGCACGTTCAGCACCGATCTGCAGGGCAGCTTCCACCTTTTCGGGGTGGGCCATCAGGTCTTCATAGCGCTCGCGCATGGGGCTTAGTTCGGCATCCACGCGATCAAACAGCATAGCTTTGGCTTCACCCCAGCCAATGCCGTTGGCAAAAGCCTGGCGCATGGTTTCGGTCTCTTCGAGTGTGGAGAACGCCTGATAAAGCTGGAACAGGGCCGAGCCTTCGGTGTCCTTGGGCTCGCCCGGTGCACGCGAGTCGGTGACGATGCTGCTGATCAGCTTTTTCAACTCATTGCGGGGGGCAAACAACGGGATGGTGTTGTCGTAGCTTTTGCTCATCTTGCGGCCATCAAGACCAGGCAAGGTCGCTACGCTTTCTTCAATGGCTGCCTCGGGCAGAACGAAGTGCTCGCCATACAGGTGGTTAAAGCTGGAGGCCATGTCGCGCGCCATTTCAATGTGCTGGATCTGGTCGCGTCCCACAGGAACTTTGTGGGCGTTGAACATCAAGATGTCAGCAGCCATCAGCACGGGGTACATGAAAAGACCAGCGGTGACACCGTCATCCAGATCTTTGCCCGCTTCGGCGTTCTTGTCTTGGGAGGCCTTGTAGGCGTGGGCGCGGTTCAGAACTCCCTTGCCAGTCACACAGGTCAGGAACCAGTTCAACTCTGGAATTTCAGGCACATCGGACTGGCGGTAGAACACTACATGCTCAGGGTTCAGGCCGCAGGCCAGCCAGCTGGCCGCAATTTCCAAGGTCGAGCGGTGTACACGCGCCGGGTCTTGGCACTTGATCAGTGCGTGATAGTCGGCCAGAAAATAAAAATTGTCTGCACCGGGCTGGCGGCTGGCAGCTACGGCGGGGCGGATAGCGCCAGCATAGTTGCCCAGGTGCGGCGTGCCGGAGGGGGTAATACCAGTCAGAAAACGGGTGGTGCTCATAGCTCTATCAAGTTCAAAGTCAGCGCTTGCAGTGTGAGTACTGCAAGCCAAAAAGGTTAGCGCAGTAGTGCGAGCAGAGGGGTGATGAGCAAGTCAATCACCTCGTAGCCCACATTCATCAAGGGTCGCAGCCAGTAGGTGCCCACAATGCCCAGCAAAACCAAGCCCAGCACGATGAAGAATCCATAAGGCTCAATGCGCGAAACTGGGATGGCGTGTTTGGTTGGCAAAAGGCCTACCAAGATGCGGCCGCCATCCAGTGGCGGCAGCGGAAACAGGTTGAAGGCCCACATCACCAGGTTGACCAGAATGCCGGCACGGGCCATCTCCATGAAGAAGCGCTCTTGCACGCCTGCAGCCACCAAGATGACCAGTAAAACCGCCCAGACAATAGCCTGGATGAAGTTGGAGGCGGGTCCGGCCAAGGCCACCCATACCATGTCGCGCTTGGGGTGGCGCAAGTTGCCAAAGTTCACGGGCACGGGCTTGGCATAGCCAAACAGAAAGGCGCCGGAGGTGGAAAAGTACAACAGCAAAGGCATCAAGATGGTGCCGATGGGATCGATGTGCTTGATGGGGTTGAGTGTGATACGCCCGAGCATGGATGCCGTGTGGTCGCCAAAGTAGCGAGCGGCATAGCCGTGGGCAGCTTCGTGCACCGTGATGGCAAACAGCACGGGCAGGGCGTAGATGAGGACGGTTTGGATGAGTTCTTGCACTTCGCGATTGTCGCAAACATCGCGGAGGCTGTCTTGCGCCGGGGCGACGCTACAGGCCGATGGCTTGCAAGCTGCCCGCGCCTTGGCGCAGCACCACAGGATCTCCGCCAGAGGACATCGGGGTTAAATCCAAAACGGTGGTGGGTTCCAGGGGGCAGGCACCGGCATCCACCACACCATCCACGGCATGTTCAAAGCGCTCACGAATGGCCTGTGGATCATTCATCGGCTCAGCTTCGCCAGGAGCAATCAAGGTGGTGGCCAGCAAAGGTGCCCCCATCAGTTCCAGTAGCATTTGGGTGCCTTTGCGATCCGGCACCCGCAAGCCAATGGTTTTGCGCGAGGGGTGACTGACGCGACGAGGCACCTCTTTGGTGGCATCCAAGATGAATGTGTAGGGGCCGGGGGTGCCGAGTTTCATCATGCGGTATTGGCGGTTGTCCACCACTGCGTAGTTGGCCAGCTCAGACAGGTCACGGCACAGCAAGGTCAGGTGGTGTTTGTCATTCACCTGGCGAATGCGGCGCAGGCGATCCACGGCATTTTTGTCATCCAGTTGACAGACCAAGGCGTAGCTGGAATCAGTAGGAATGGCCAGTACCCCTCCTTTTTGTAAAAGGGCAACCGCTTGCTTCAGCAGGCGGGGTTGAGGGTTTTCGGGGTAAATCTCAAAGTACTGTGCCATGAAGGTGTCCTCAGTTTGCGCAGCATGGGATGGCGCTGCGCGTGCCTGTGTGGCTAGGTATGGGGAATGTCGGCTCTGTGAATGCGCTCGGCCAATAAATCCCCAACGCCTGGAACGCCTGCCGGGTCAGGTGGCAGAGCGCCCAGATTGATTTTCGACTCTTGTGGGCTGTGAAAGTCGCTGCCACGTGAAATGGCAAAACCAAACTCTTTGGCCAATTCGGCATAGCGTGAGAATTCATGCGCTGCATGGCTGCCAGTAACAGCCTCTACGGCTTGGCCGCCATAACTTTTGAAACTGCTGAAAAAAGCATATTCCTCGGTATGGCTGAAGTTGTAGCGTGCGGGGTGAGCAATGACGGCAATGCCATGTGCATCGGTGATCCAACCCACAGCCTCGGCCAAGGAGGCCCAGCGCTGAGGGGCATAGCCCGGCTTGCCTTCGACCAGGTAGTGCTTGAAAACCTCATGGGTGTCTTTGCAAACGCCTGCTTCCACCAGATAGCGTGCAAAGTGGGTACGAGAAATCAAGGCTGGATTGCCCACGTATTTGAGTGCGCCTTCATAGGCGTTTGGAATGCCTGCAGACGCCAGTTGCACGCCCATCTCTTGTGCGCGTGGTCCTCGGTTGTTGCGCAAGGCATGCAGGCCTTGTTGCAGCGTTGCATTGTCTGCATCAAAGCCCAGCCCGACGATATGCACGGTGGTGTTGGCAAAGCTGACCGAGATTTCAACACCCGTCAGAAAGTCCAGTCCACAGGCGTAGGCGGCAGATTGGGCTTCAGCCAGTCCTGCCACCTCATCGTGGTCGGTCAAAGCCCACAGTGTTACGCCGTTGGCCTGGGCGCGCTGCGCCAAAGCTGCAGGCGTCAGAGTGCCATCCGAAAAGGTGGAGTGGCAGTGCAGATCGGCATGGAAAGGACGTTGCATAAACAGGTATCAGAGCACGTACTGCGGCATGCAGCACAAAAAGCTCAAGCAGTGGTGCGTAGATTGTTAACTGTGTTTGAGATTCCGCAAGGAGCGTCAGGTCTGTAGCTCGCATTTTTTAACACTTGCCGATACTCCTTGCAGTGCCGAAGTGGCCGTGTTCCAGGGCGCGGTAGTGCGCTGCAAAAATGAAAGGGGGAGGGTATGCAATTAAAAAATTTATCAGTCGCTAAAAAAATATGGGGTTTGCTGCTGGGGGTGATGGCACTGACTTTACTGGCAGGCTTGGCCATGACCACGTACATCAGCCGCCTGGAAGCGGTTGAGCGTGTTGAAGTACAAGACTACGACAACCGCATCCGCCAGGCAGTGCAGTGGCGCGGGGTAACGGATACAGCCATCTCGCATGTGGTGCTGGGTGCGATGTCAAGTGAGGAAGAACTCAGCACGTACGCACAGCGCAAAACCCAGGAGGGCATTGCCGCCGCCAGTGCACTGCAGCAAGCGATGGAGCAGGAGTTGACCAGCCCGCAAGGCCGACAGCAACTCGAAAAAATTGCCCAGGCACGGGCGAAAGTGCTGGAAGTGACGGCTGCGTTAGGCAAATTGCGCGCTGCTGGTGATGGGGTGCAGGCGCGCAGCTTGCTGGAGGCGCAGCTATTGCCTGCCGTATCTGTCTACAACCAAGCGCAAACGGATCTGGTGAGTTTGCAAGAGCGTATGCGCGACCAGTCTCTGGCCGAAGGTCAGCAGGCGCGTGAGGCTGCCATGTGGCTGGGCAGCGGAGCGGTAGCGCTGGTGGTCGTGATGGGGCTGTTGCTGTCGGTGGTGGTGGTGCGGCAGATTACGACTCCGCTGGATCAGGCCGTGGCCTTGGCGGACACCATTGCTGCTGGGGACTTGACGGTGGATGTACACGATGACCGCCGTGATGAGCTGGGTAAATTGCTGCGTAGCTTGAACACGATGACCAAGCGTTTGCGTGCGGTGGTTTCGGAAGTACGCAATGGCGTGGATTCAGTCTCTTCTGCAGCGTCACAGATTGCGACAGGCAACCAGGATCTCTCAGGGCGCACGGAGCAAACCGCCGCCAATCTAGAGGAGACAGCGGCCAGCATTGAGGAGTTGACGGCCACCGTATCGCAGTCGGCGGATACGGCACGGCAGGCCAATCAACTGGCCAGTACGGCAGTGCAGGCGGCCGAGCATGGTGGCCATGTGGTAGAGCAGGTGGTGAGCAGCATGCAGCAAATTACCAGCAGCAGCCACAAAATCGCCGACATCATTGGTGTGATCGATGGCATTGCATTTCAAACCAATATCTTGGCACTGAATGCGGCGGTAGAAGCGGCGCGCGCTGGCGAGCAAGGCCGTGGCTTTGCTGTGGTGGCGGGGGAAGTGCGTTCTCTGGCGCAGCGCAGTGCAGAGGCTGCCAAAGAGATCAAGTCGCTGATTGCTGCCAGTGTGAACAATGTGGATATGGGCTCCACCCAAGTGGCCCAAGCGGGCGAGAGCATGCACGAGATTGTTTCCAGTGTGCGCCGCGTGACCGATTTGATCGGAGAGATCAGTGCAGCAGCCAATGAGCAGCATGATGGTTTCGCGCAGGTGAATCAGGCGGTGAGCAACCTCGATCAAATGACCCAGCAAAACGCGGCGCTGGTGGAAGAGTCCAGCGCTGCAGCGCTTGCCATGAATGAACAGGCGCAACGTCTGGCGCAGGTGGTCTCGGTGTTTAACGTTGGCCAACAGGGTGTGGCGCTGTCTGCGAAACCTTTGGGTGTACCGTCATTGGCGCCTGCGTCGGTAGCAAAAGCGCAAGCCACTGCCTCCAAGCCCGTTCAGTCGGTTGCTAAGCCTGCGTTGAAAAAGCAACCCTTCGCATCTGCAGCGGCTGTCGCCAAGCTAGAGCCGCCGACAGCGAAGAAGGCAGCCGCTACTGCTGAAGATGACTGGGAGAGCTTTTAAGACACCTGCCGCATCCAGGATCGTTGTTGCTGGGTTTTCACAGCACGGGTTCGACGAGCGGCAAATGGCGGCGCTGCATGAAGCAGGGATTCACAATCCGTATCAGGGTTAGCGAGCACTGCGGTCACAGACAGGCGGTGAAAAAATCAAACCCCCTTGGGATGCATTCCAGCCCAAGGGGGTTTTGCATGCTGGAACCTCCACGGCAAGACAAGGTAATGCAATGACATAGCTTGCTGCACACAGCAAGAACAATAAGTTCGAGGGGGGCCATCATGCGTTTGAATAATCTGCCTGTCGCGTACAAGCTGTGGGGCGTTGTGCTCGGGTCCATGGTGTCGATGCTGTCGCTGGCATTTGTGCTGACATGGATGGCCGAGCAGCGTGCCATTGCCATGAACACCAAAACCGAGCTGGCGGATCAGCGTATTGCTGCCACCATGCGCTGGATGGGCATGACAGAGATCACAGTGGAGCGCGTGGTGGTCAGCGCCATGTCGTCAGAAGCGCAACTGGTGCAAGAGATGAAAACGCTGGGTGCACAAGGTATTGCACAGATCACCGAGCTGCAAAAGCAGGTGGAAGCACTGGTGGAGACGGACGCAGAAAAAGCCCAGCTGCGCACCGTAGCGGCCAACCGCGCCAAGTCACTGGAAGCTGTGGCCAAAATCAACCAGGCCCGTGAAGCGGGGGATGTGCTGAAGGCCATCGATGCGGCCACCAATGAGCTGCGCCCAGCGATTGCGGTGTATGTCAAATCGCAGGCTGAGTTGCTGCGCTTGCAAGAGCAGATGCGCACCACTATGCGCGAGGAGGCCATACAGCAGCGCCAGCAGTCGTACTGGTGGGTTGGCGCAATTTGTTTGGCCGTCGTGCTGGTGGGCATGGCCTTGGCGGGCATGATTGTGCGCTCCATCACGCGTCCGCTGGACAGGGCGGTGCATCTGGCGGACACCATCGCCTCGGGCGATTTGACGGTGGATGTGCATGACGATCGCAAAGATGAGCTGGGCCATTTGCTGCGCAGCTTGAACGAGATGACGGGCAAGCTGCGTGCGGTGGTCGGTGAGGTGCGCGGCGGGGTGGAGTCCGTGTCTTCTGCGGCCAGCCAAATTGCAACAGGCAATCAGGATCTGTCCTCGCGCACTGAGCAAACGGCGGCCAACCTGGAAGAAACGGCCGCCAGTCTGGAAGAACTCACCGCCACGGTAACGCAGTCGGCCGACACCTCGCGCCAGGCCAATCAGCTGGCCAGCACGGCGGTGCAAGCGGCAGAGCGTGGTGGCGCCGTGGTACAGCAGGTGGTGCAAAGCATGGAGCAGATCAACAACTCCAGCCGCAAGATCAGCGACATCATCGGCGTGATCGATGGCATTGCTTTTCAGACCAATATCTTGGCGCTGAATGCAGCGGTAGAAGCTGCGCGCGCCGGTGAGCAAGGCCGTGGTTTTGCCGTGGTGGCAGGCGAGGTGCGCAGCCTGGCAGGGCGCAGCGCAGAAGCGGCTAAAGAAATCAAGACCTTGATTACGGCCAGTGTGCACAACGTGGATATCGGCACGGGCCAAGTGGCGCAGGCCGGCGAGAGCATGCAGGAAATTGTGGCCAGCGTGCGCCGCGTGACCGACTTGATTGGCGAGTTGAGCGCAGCAGCCAATGAGCAGCATGACGGCTTTGCCCAGGTCAATTTGGCGGTGAGCAATCTGGACCAGATGACGCAGCAAAACGCGGCTTTGGTGGAAGAGTCCAGCGCCGCAGCACTGGCCATGAACGAGCAGGCCCAGCGGCTGTCTGAGGTGGTGGCGGTGTTTAATGTGGGCAATGCTGCCTGGAAAACCACGGCCCAGCCTTTGAAAGAGGTCGCTGCGCGCGCAGTACCTCCTGCGGCGGTAGTTGCCAAGGCACCGAAAAAAGCGCCAGCACCCGCATCGCTGGGTGCCGCGAAAGGCCGGCCTGTCGTGCCCGTCGCAGCGTCTGCAGCATCAGCTTCGGTGCCTGCCGCTGCACCCAAGTTGACGGCTGCGCCCAAGGCCGCACCTGCCGTTGCTGCGGGTGCGGAAGATGATTGGGAAAGCTTTTAAAAAACGCGACCACGCACGGCGGTGCTGCGCATTTGGCGTTGCCGCTGCAAAAAACCAAGGCCTGCCATGCAGGCCTTTTTCACAGCTGGGTGTGAGGTTGGGTTGGATGTTTTGATAGCTGCTAGCGCTCGTCAAACAAGGTATTTGCTATGAAATGGCTTTCAATGCTCTATTTTGTAAGCACAGGCAGCTATGTTTTTTAAAAAGGAGGCTTCTTCAGCCTTCCGTGCCTTCCACCAAGAACTGGACTTTGCGCTCGCCCCGGAATTCGTTGATGTCGAGGCGAAATGCCATGTGTACCCAGTCGGGCAGTGGCTCGGTGCGGCCAAACCAAATGCCATCGACCACATCGCCGCGGTGGCGCAGTTGCAGCTTCAGGTGCTTTTCTGCCACCAGGCGCTGGGAGATGACTTCCACGTCTTCACTGAACGTGGGTGCGGCAAAGCCTTGGCCCCATACTTCCAGATTCAGCCGTTCCACCACCTCGGCCTGGCGGAAAGCGGGGTCCAGCGGGCCGTCGGTTTCCACGCAGCGCGTCAGGGTCTTGGCGTCCAGCCACTCTTGCGCCACTTGGGTAAAGGCGCGCTCAAAGGCGTGGAACTGGTCTTCCATAATGGTGCAGCCTGCCGCCATGGCGTGGCCTCCAAAGCGCAGCAGCACGCCGGGGTGGCGCTTGGCCACCAGATCCAGCGCGTCGCGCAGGTGAAAGCCGGGAATCGAGCGCCCTGAGCCTTTGAGCTCGTGCGACTTGCCATCGGCCTGGCTGGCAGCAAACACAAAGGTGGGACGGTGCAGCCGGTCTTTGACGCGCGAGGCCACGATGCCCACCACGCCTTCGTGAAAGTCGGGGTCAAACACGCTGATGGCGGCGGGCGGCGTGACACCGTCTTCAAACAGCTCATCGGCCAGCGCAAAGGCCTGCATGCGCATGCCGGACTCCATCTCCTGGCGGTCGCGGTTGATGCGGGTGAGGGC
>JAFAGF010000016.1 GCA_023422975.1 Pseudomonadota bacterium | reverse complement strand
GCGGCAAACCCTGAAGGGCTCGATTACAATCGGCGCTTCTTTTCCTTCCGAGGAGCGTTGCAGCGACCACCCCGTACCCGCGGTGGCGTGAGGCTCGGGAGGGCAGCAGACGGCACCACCTGCCGTCTCGCTCCTAGGCAACGACGCTCACCCACGCTTTCTGTGCGGTGAGGCCTGTTAGCCCCAAATCCCCCAGAACGTGGTTTTTTCAAGTTGTTTTCCGCACGGAGAAACCATGAGCAATACACAAGACCGCGCCATCGCCGATATCTCTTTGGCTGATTGGGGTCGCAAAGAAATCCGCATCGCTGAAACCGAAATGCCTGGCCTGATGGCCATCCGCGAAGAATTCGCAGCTGCGCAGCCTTTGAAGGGCGCACGCATCACCGGCTCGCTGCACATGACCATTCAGACGGCCGTGCTGATCGAGACCCTGAAGGACCTGGGCGCCGACGTGCGCTGGGCTTCGTGCAACATTTTCTCGACCCAGGACCACGCTGCTGCTGCCATTGCCGCTACGGGCACGCCTGTGTTCGCTATCAAGGGCGAATCGCTGAAGGATTACTGGGATTACACCCACAACATCTTCGAATTCGGCGCCAAGGGCACTGAAGGCGAAGGCCCCAACATGATTTTGGATGATGGCGGCGACGCCACCATCTTGCTGCACTTGGGTAAGAAGGCTGAGAAGGACATTTCCGTTCTGGCCAACCCCGGCAGCGAAGAAGAAAAGATCATGTTCGCTGCCATCAAGGCCAAGCTGGCCGTTGACAGCACTTGGTACTCGCGCAAGGCGGCTGAAATCCGCGGTGTGACCGAAGAAACCACCACCGGTGTGCACCGTCTGAACGAAATGTCCGCCAAAGGCACTTTGCTGTTCCGCGCCATCAACGTGAACGACTCGGTGACCAAGTCCAAGTTCGACAACCTGTACGGCTGCCGTGAATCGTTGGTGGACGGCATCAAGCGCGCCACTGACGTGATGATTGCTGGCAAGGTGGCTGTGGTGGCTGGCTACGGTGACGTGGGCAAGGGCTCGGCCCAGGCACTGCGCGCACTGTCCGCACAAGTGTGGGTGACAGAAATCGACCCCATCAACGCGCTGCAAGCCGCGATGGAAGGCTACAAGGTGGTGACCATGGAATGGGCGGCAGACAAGGCCGACATCTTCGTGACCACCACCGGTAACAAGGACATCATCCGCCACGAGCACATGGCTGCCATGAAGGATCAGGCCATCGTTTGCAACATTGGTCACTTCGACAATGAAATCGACGTGGCTTCAATCGAGAAGTACGAGTGGGAAGAGATCAAGCCCCAGGTGGACCAAATCACGTTCCCCGATGGCAAGAAAATCACCCTGCTGGCCAAGGGCCGTCTGGTGAACCTGGGTTGCGCCACCGGCCACCCCAGCTTTGTGATGTCGTCTTCGTTCGCCAACCAGACCATCGCTCAGATCGAGCTGTTCACCAAGCCTGAAGCCTACGAAGTGGGCAAGGTGTACGTGCTGCCCAAGATCCTGGACGAAAAGGTCGCCCGCCTGCACCTGAAGAAGGTCGGCGCCATGCTGACGGAGCTGACCGACGAGCAAGCCGCTTACATCGGTGTGAGCAAGCAAGGCCCTTACAAGCCTGAAACCTACCGCTACTAAGCTGTAGCGGTTGCAAGGTCGATGGCGCTTGTCATCGGCCTTGCCAGCTCTAGCGTTGGTGAGATTTGATAGCTGTTTGCGCTTGCTGCATAAGCGCTAGAGCCCCATTTGAGTGATAGAAGGAAACTACGCCATGCGCGCAGATGTATTTTTGGTGGACAACGGTCATGCCACCACCCGTTCGCAGGCACAGCGCCTGATCGCTTCGGGCGTGGAGTGGCGCTTGACGCCACTGGCACCTTGGAAAAAAGTTGCCAAAAACGGTGACGACATTCCTGCGGGCGCCGAGCTGAAGCTGCTCGATGATGCCGAAGTCAAATTCATCTCCCGTGGTGGTTTGAAGCTGGAAGGCGCGCTGCAAAGCACCGGCCTGAAGGTGGACGGCTTGCGTTGTTTGGACGTAGGCCAGAGCACCGGCGGTTTTACCGATTGCCTGCTTAAGCACGGCGCGGCCCAGGTCATTGGGGTGGATGTGGGCCAGGGTCAGTTGCACGACAGCCTGCGTGCCGACGTGCGCGTGATTTGCGTGGAAGGCTTGAATGCCCGTTCCATGACCGCAGAAGTCTTGGAAGACGCCTGCGAAGAAGTGATTTCGGAGCGCTGGGAAGAGGAAGAAGACAACGACACCCAGCCCCAAGCGCCTTACGCGTGGATGCGCAATGGCGGTGAAGTCGGTGAAGAGTACGACGACAGCAATGACGCCAAGGACACCGACATCGAAGCCTTCAAGGCAGAGCGTGCCGCCAAGGCCAAAGCGCGCGAAGAAGGCACAGTGCCTACGGAACGCCGCCGCAAAGAAGGCTACGCAGAGGTGGACACCACCCCGATGTTTGACTTTGTGACCGGCGATGTGTCCTTTATCTCGCTGACGCTGGTGCTGCCCGCCGTGGTGCGCCTGCTCAAGCCCAAGGGCCAGTTGCTGATGCTGGTCAAGCCCCAGTTTGAGCTGCAGCCCGGCCAGGTCGGCAAGGGCGGGATTGTGCGTGATGCCGCCCTGTTCCAGGAAGTGCAAGAGCGCGTAACCAGTTGCCTGAAAGAGCTGGGCCTGGAAGTGAAGGGCTGGATGGATTCCGCCATTGAAGGCGGCGACGGCAACCACGAATTCTTTGTGCATGCACAGCAGGGCGCCACCATCAAAAACGAAGGTGAGCCACTGCCCGACCAGCCAGCAGCCCCAGCGGCCAAGCGCGTGTCGCGCACGGTGCTGCGTGAGCTCAAGCGCATCGACGTGATCGATGACGAAGAAGACGGCTACAACGTGCCTGGGCCTGCGCGCCCCAAGCGCAAGAACGCCAAATAAGCTTGCACGCTGCACAGCGTGATCGCAGTGACTGACGTGATGGATGGGCTGGCAGCAGATGCCAGCCTGCCCGATACAACATGATTGCAGACAGCTTGCCGGGAGGGCAGGCGAGGAGTGATGACCATGGCCAACGCAAAGACCAGCAACTTCCCCATCAGTTTCGAGTTTTTCCCCACCAAAACGCCCGAAGGCGCGACCAAGCATGTGCAAGTGCGTAAGGATTTGTATGCGCGCCAGCCCGAGTTTTGCTCGGTGACCTATGGTGCGGGCGGCTCTACCCAAGCGGGTACCTTCAGCATGGTGCGCGACATTCAGGCCGAAGGCATGCAGGCGGCCAGTCACTTCTCGTGTATTGGCGCGACCAGTGCCAAGGTGCGTGCGGAGCTGCAAGAACTCAAGGACATGGGCGTCAAACGCCTGGTGGCGCTGCGTGGTGACTTGCCCAGCGGCTATGGTCTGGGCGGTGAATTTCACCATGCCAGTGACCTGGTGGCCTTCATCCGCAAGGAGTTTGGTGACTGGTTCCACATCGAAGTGGCGGCCTACCCGGAGACCCATCCGCAGGCCAAATCCCCCGAAGCAGACCTGAAAGCTTTTGCTACAAAAATCCAAGCGGGCGCACACAGCGGCATCACCCAGTACTTCTACAATGCCGACGCGTATTTCCGTTTTGTTGAAGGGATTCAAGCACTTGGCGTGCAGGCGCCGGTGGTTCCCGGTATCATGCCGATCCTTAATTCCTCTCAACTCATGCGCTTTTCCGATGCGACCGGCGCTGAGATTCCCCGCTGGATCCGCCTGCGCCTGCAGGCCTACGGGGACGATGTGACCTCTATTCGCGCCTTCGGCATGGATGTGGTTGCACGCTTGTGCGAGCAGTTGCGCGACCAAGGCGCTCCGGGCTTGCACTTTTATACGATGAACCAGAGCGCTGCCACCTTGGAGCTGTGCGACCGACTGGGCCTGTAATGGCTTGAGCGGAACTCGCTGGCTTTCAGGTGGTGCTTTCCGTGCGCTCACCGTTAGAAGGGTCAGACCATGCAAGCACGTGGGTGCCAGCCTGTTTCCGTCAGTGCGTCTTTTTTGTCTTCGGCACGTGTGCGTGCCTTGCCTGCAGCATCGGTGCTGCAGGCTGCTTTGTTAACCGCTTGTGCGCCCATGCCCACCTCCACCGAGGGGGCGGTTCCCACCACGGGTGATGCCGTGCGCACGCCCCAAGCCAGTTCGCGAACTGGTACTGAATTGCTGGCCAAGATGGCGCCCGCGCCTTTGCGGCCCGACCGCTTGAAGGATCCGGCCAAGGCCGTGCAAGACCGTTTGTATGAGCTGGAGTGGCCCGAGGTGGACCAGCAAGGCATTGCCTCCTGGTATGGCCCCGGTTTTCATGGCCGCAAGACGGCCAATGGCGAGCGCTTTAACCAGTACGAGCTGACCGCCGCCCACCCTACGTACGATTTCGGCACGCAGCTGTGTGTGCGCAGCAAGAGCAGCGGCCAGTCGGTGGTGGTGCGCGTGAATGACCGCGGCCCGTTTGTGAAAAACCGCGTGATTGACCTGAGCAAGGCAGCCGCCGAAGAGCTCGGCATGCTGGGCAAAGGCGTGAAGTCGGTGGAAATCTACAAGCTCGACGAGGGCGAAGACAGCTGCCCTGAAGCGGTGTTGGCGGCCAGCAATTAAGCGCCGCTTTTACCTCCCCTGATGCGTGCGGCATTGCTGTGCCTGACTGTACTTTGGGGTCGGGTGCTGCATGTGGCGGTGTGGCCTTGTCTCTCAGCCATCCATCTTCCGGTGACGCAGTTGCGTGATCGGCGCTATACAGAGCGGCCCATGGCTTGTTTTTTGCGAGCGTAGTCGGTGGATATATATAAAAAAGGAGCTGCCAGCGCCTAAAAACAAAGGATTTCAGCGCGATATGCATCTGAAATCCTTGTTTAAAGGGCGTTGGTAGCTCCTTTTTTATGGGCTGCGCCCGTGCGTGCTTTACTCGCCAAACTCCAGCGTGTGCGCGGCGTTCTTGTCTTGGGCCAGCAGCTTTTGCATTTGCGGCAGCGCTTCTTTGAGGGCGGCGCGCAGGGCGAATGGTGGGTTGATCAGGAACATGCCGCTGGCGGGCAGGCCGGGGCGCTTGGCTTCGGTGGTGTTGCCCCAGTCGTTGACTTCGCTGCGGATCTTGCTGCCCTTGACCGTGAGCGTGGCGTGCAGCCAGCCCTTGCCGGCTTTGTTGGCCAGGGTTTTGAGGCGCTTGGGCAAGTCATGCGCATCCTGGCGCGGAATGATGGGGTACCACACGGCGTAGGTGCCCGTAGCAAAGCGCACCAGGGCGTCGTCAATCATGGTCAGCACGCGGCCGTAGTCGGTCTTCATCTCGTAGCTGGGGTCGCACAGCAAAAAGCCGCGGCGCGAAGGTGGGGGCAAAAAGCGCTTGACGCCGTTGAAGCCGTCTTCCATCAGCACTTCCACCTGGCGGCGGGTTTCCAGCTGGCCCATATTGCCTTCCAGCGAGCGCCAGTCGGTGGGGTGCAGCTCAAACAAACGCAGCTTGTCTTGTGGGCGCAGCAGGCCTTGGGTGATGAAGGGCGAGCCGGGGTAGTTTTTGATGCCCTTGCCTTGGTTGACGCTGCGCACCGCTTGCAGATAGTCGCGCAGGGCCGGGGCCAGCTCGGCTTCGGGGGTGTCCAGCAGGCGCTCGATGCCGTCTTTGGATTCGCCGCTGGTGTTGGCAAAGTCGCCGTCCAGACGGTACAGGCCGGCGCCAGCGTGGGTGTCTAGCACGCTGATGGCGGTGTCTTTTTGGGTCATGTGCTGCAGCGCAGCAATCAAGATGGTGTGCTTGAGGACATCGGCGTGGTTGCCGGCGTGAAAACCGTGGCGGTAGCTAAACATAGGTCGTAATTCTTTTCTTGGCGGTGCAACAGCACTGCTGCTGCGGGGCAGGCGGCCCGAGGCCGAAGGTGTTTGCCAGTGTG
>JAFAGF010000007.1 GCA_023422975.1 Pseudomonadota bacterium | reverse complement strand
CCACCTTTTGTGACCGACTTGATCAACGGCCAGTTGCACATTGCCCCGCTGACGGCCACCTTGGCGCTGCCCCACATCCGCAGCGGCAAGCTGCGCGCCTTGGCGGTCAGCGCACCCAGCCGCCTGCCTGCGCTGGCAGAGGTTCCCACCTTGGCAGAGCTGGGCTGGGCCGATGCCACCGTGGTGCCGTGGAGCGGTTTCATGGCACCCGCTGGCACCCCTGCCAGCACCATGGCCCAGCTGCGCACCGCGATTGCCCAGGTGCAAACCCAAACGTCGGTGCTGCAACGCTACGCCACGCTGCAAGCTCAGGCGCCCGAGCGGCCACAAGACTTTGCCCAGCTGGTGCAGCGCGAGCAGCAGCGCTGGACAGCCCTGCTAGGCAACACCGTCCAAACTGCCAGTGTGCGTTGATAGGCAAGCGTCAGCAGCTATCAAAAAAACAGGCCACCCGCGTGGCCTGTTTTTTTGCATATCTGCCTGCGCCCCAAACAACGGCAAGGCTCACACCGGTGCAACGGTTTCTGCCTGCAAGAAGCGGCAATGCGGAAAGCGCTCACATCGCAAAAAATAACGGGGCACGCCTTCGCGGTCGGGCAAGCTGCGGCGCACCACGCTGTCGCCACAATCCGGGCAAGGCGCAGGCGTAAAAATAGATGCTGCCTGTGCGGGCTGCGCCAGTGGGGCCTGTGGCGCTACGGCGGGCAAATCAGCCGGTGCCAGCGCTGGCCGGCGCGGCAGAGTGGGTTCTTTGCGCGCCATCAAGGGCTGGCTGGGCATCACTTTTTGCCGCGTGGCGGCAGGCGCCGCATGGCGCTGCTGCAGCTGTGCCACATGCGCCTTGTGCGTGCTGCGCGTGGCCTGCAGGCGTTGGCGCGCCAAGGCGCTCACCAGCTGCGCCACGGTGTCTGTGCCCAGCACCACCTCTTGGCGGCTGCGAATCAGCGCCGTGACCGCCCGCCCCCGCGTCACATGCGCAGGCATGGTCGTTTTAAACTGGCAGTCGCCCGTGAACACCACCACCGAATGCATATGCTGCAGCGGCACCTGGAGCACCTCTTCCAGCGCTTTGACGTGGCCCCAGTTCTGGTGCAAGGGGTTGGGAAAACTGGTGCGGTGGCGGTAGATGGTTTGCGTCCACGTGCGCTGCCTTTCTCCACCAAAAATCCAGCCCTGCAGGTGCTTGGTCTCCAGCACAAACACGCCATAGGGCGAGAACACCACATGGTCAATCTGGCTGGTGCTGCCGTCTTGCCGCCGCACCGTGACGTTGTGGGCGCAGTGGTAGTGCTGCGCATCCAGATCCTGCGCCAGCCAGCGCCGCACCAGGTATTCCCCCCACCAGCCTTTGAAGGCCGCCGAACGCAAGAACCCGGACAACAGGGCGATGAACACCGCCAGACCCAGAACCAGCCACATCCCTCCCTGTATTTGCTGTAATAGCGCTGCCATTCCTACCCTTTCTGCTTGAGCAACAAGCATAAGGGGCATGAAAAAGGAGCCACAAGGGCTCCTTTACAACACATTGGTCGTTAATTCGCGTTAATTGAGCGCCATGCTCAGCTTGCGGCGGTAGCTGTTGACCAAGGCCGTGGCTGCATCTTGCTCCGCACCGTTCTTGCCCAGCAGCTCAATGCCGCCCGCAGTCTTGCCGGGCACGGCATCCTGCTTTTTGGGCTTGGGCGGTGTCAGCAGCTCCAGAATGCCCACGTACAGCTTGCGGGCCGCCTGCTGGCTCCAGTCCTTGTCACGCATGATGATTTCCAGCAGCTCATCCATGCTGGCTGTCCACTGGCCTTCGGCGGCCAGAATGCGGGCCTTGGCAAAGCGGGTGTCAAAGTCGCGCTTGTTCTGGGCAATGGCGGCATCGAACTGCTCGAGGGGCCAGTTGCCGCGCTCGTCTTCCTGCACAAACACCATGCACTGCAGCCACTGGCTCAGTGCTTCAAAGCGCAGGGCCTGGGGAATGCGCTTGAGTGGCTCCATGAGCAGGCTGGCGGCTTCTTCGTAACCACCGGTGGCAATCAGCAGACGCACGTAGTCAAACCGGGCGTCGTCGTTGGTGGGGTCGGCAGCCAGGGCATCGGCCAGCTTGGCCAGCGCGGCCTGGGTGTCGCCAGATTCCAGCATCTGCTGGGCTTCATCCACCTCGGCTTCGGCCTGCAACTCACCTTCGCTGGGCAGATGCTTGTTCAAGAACTCACGCACCTGGCCTTCGGTTTGCGCACCCATAAAGCCATCGACGGGCTTGCCGCCCATCATCAGCACACAGGTGGGCACGCTGCGAATGCCAAACATGCCAGCAATCTGCTGGTTGGCATCGACATCCACTTTGGCCAGTTTGAAGCGGCCGGCGTATTCCACTTCCAGCTTTTCCAGCGTGGGCACCAGGGTCTTGCAGGGGCCGCACCATGTGGCCCAGAAGTCCACCAGCACGGGTACAGCCATCGAAGTGGCAACCACCTCGGCTTCAAAATTTTCAATGGTGATATCAATCATGGATCTGTCCCTGTGCAGCGCGCCCGGGGCGCACCGCTTGTCATCTGCGCCGCAATGGCGTACAGCGCGCATTCTCTTCGCAATTGCGCACGATTCCTACAGATAAGCCTGTCGCACGGGATTTCAAGCCTGCGCCAAGGGCGACGCCCGTGCCCACCACTCGTCAATCAGGCGATGGCCGTAAAATCAGGGGTTCCACTAGGCCGGGCGGCTTGCCCTGAAGAACATGAACCCCATCCAAGTTGGCGTAGTCATGGGTTCCAGCAGCGACTGGGACACCATGCAACACGCAGTTGCCATCCTCCAGCAATTCGGTATCGCTTTTGAAGCGCAAGTGGTTTCGGCCCACCGCATGCCGGACGACATGTTCCGCTTTGCCGAGGCTGCGGCCGA
>JAFAGF010000066.1 GCA_023422975.1 Pseudomonadota bacterium | reverse complement strand
TGGTGCGCCAAGGGCTTTCCAAGCAACAAATCCTCGAACGCACCGGTCAATCGATTGGCGTGTTTGACGCCAACTTCACCATTGAAGCTGGCGAAATCTTCGTCGTCATGGGCCTGTCTGGCTCGGGCAAATCCACCCTCGTGCGCATGCTCAATCGCTTGATTGAGCCCACCAGCGGCCGCATCGTAGTGGACGGCCAAGACATCAACCGCCTGAGCGACAAGGACTTGCGCGCGCTGCGCCGTAAAGACATCTCTATGGTGTTCCAGTCCTTTGCGCTGATGCCGCACATGACGGTGGTGGACAACACCGCATTCGGCCTAGAAATGGCAGGCGTAGACAAAGCCACCCGCCAAAAAGCAGCCCAGGAAGCACTCGAACAAGTGGGACTGGGCGCATGGGGTGCCAGCTACCCCGATGAACTGTCGGGAGGCATGCAGCAACGCGTCGGCTTGGCCCGCGCACTGGCTTCTGACCCAGCCATCTTGCTGATGGACGAGGCCTTCTCAGCACTGGACCCCATCATCCGCACCGAAATGCAGTCGGAATTGCTGCGCCTGCAAGAGACCAAGCGCCGCACCATCGTCTTCATCTCGCACGATTTGGACGAAGCCATGCGGATTGGTGACCGCATTGCCATCATGAAAGATGGCCAAGTCATCCAGGTGGGCACGCCCGATGAAATCTTGCGTAGCCCTGCCAACGACTACGTTCGCAGCTTTATCAAGGGCGTGGATGCAGCCGCTGTGTTCAAGGCCTCGGACATTGCACGCCAGGCGCTGACCATCATCTCCGAACACAGTGACCGCGGTTGCCGCGCCGCACTGCGTCTGATTGAAGACTCTGACCGCGACCATGCTTATGTGCTGAATGCCCGCCAACGCCTGATGGGCGTGGTGTCAGCCCAGTCGCTGCGCGATGCGCTGCACGGGCGTGAAGGCATGCTCGGCCTCAAGCATGCTTTTATCGACAACGTGGTGCCCATCGATGCGAGCACCCCCGTGGCCGACCTGTTTGGCCCCATGGCAACCGCACCATGCCCACTGCCTGTGCTGGGTGAAGACCGCAAGTTCTTGGGCATCATCAGCCGCACCACCATGCTGCGCTTTTTGGACCGCGACACCCCTCCAGTGCCGCCACCGCAGCCCGTGCAACCGCCCGTCACGCTCAACCCCCTGTTCCCTATGGGTGAGGCCGATTCGCCGTCCATGCTGCAAGAGCATTCGGACAGCAACGCCCCCAAACCACAAGGAGAACAACAATGAGTGAAGCGACAGCAAATACCGACCCTTGGAGCAGTAGCGCCGAGCAGACCAGCACCGATCCTTGGAGTGCCTCCAGTGCCACCGCAGAAACTACCAGCGACCCCTGGGGAGCTTCCGGTGCCAGCCCCGATGCGTCGGCAACCGCTGGCGGCAGCGACTGGCTCAGCGCCCCCGCCGATGCCACGCCTGACGCACCGCTGAGCTGGTGGGACCAAATCCAAACCGACGGGCTGCCGATTGAGGCCTGGATCAACCAGGGCCTGGGCTGGGTGGTCGAAAACTTCCGCCCCTTCTTTCAGTCAGTGCGCGCGCCAATTGATGCCACGCTGTCAGGCGTAGAGCAAGTCATGCTGGCACTGCCGTGGCCAGTATTGACGGCCTTGATTGCTCTGCTCGCTTGGCAGTTTGCCGGCCGCGGCCTGGCGATTGGCACTGCGCTATCGCTGATAGCAGTGGCTGCATTGGGGATTTGGCCAGAGGCCATGGTGACCTTGTCACTGGTGCTGACCTCGCTGGCGTTTTGTATTGTGATTGGCCTGCCGTTGGGCATTTTGATTGCCTCCAGCGACCGCGCTCAGCGCTGGACGCGACCCATCCTGGATGCCATGCAGACCACGCCAGCATTTGTCTATCTGGTACCAGTCGTCATGCTGTTTGGCATCGGCAATGTACCGGGGGTCATCGTCACCATCATCTTTGCATTGCCGCCGCTGGTGCGCCTGACCAATCTGGGCATCCGCCAGGTGCGCCCTGACCTGATTGAAGCCAGCCGCGCTTATGGTGCATCGCCCTGGCAGCTGCTGTGGAAGGTGCAACTGCCGCTGGCCATGCCCAACATCATGGCAGGCATCAACCAGGCGCTGATGCTGTCACTGTCCATGGTGGTGATCGCCTCGATGATCGCTGTGGGTGGTCTGGGCCAGATGGTGCTGCGCGGCATTGGCCGCCTGGACATGGGCTTGGCCACCGTGGGCGGCCTGGGCATTGTGTTGCTGGCCATTGTGTTGGACCGCATCACTCAGGCCATGGGCCAAACCCAGCGCGGCGGAGAACGCTGGTGGCACCGAGGCCCCTTGGGCTTGCTGCTGAAACCGCGCAAGCAATCGTAAATTTAATAGCTTCTAGCGCTTACCCAGTAAGCACTAGAAGCCAATTTGACTATTTTTTTAACCAGGAGGACGACGATGACCGCAATCACCCGCACCCTGGCCGCTGTGGCCGCAAGCACTCTCGCGCTGACGTGTTTCAGCGTCAGCGCCAATGACCTGCCCGGCAAAGGCGTCAAGGTTTACCCACTCAAAAGCTCGATTGCCGAAGAAACCTTCCAGACCTTGCTGGTCGTGAAGGCCTTGGAACAATTGGGCTATGACGTGCAGCCTATCAAAGAAGTTGAATATCCCACCGCCCATTTGGCGCTGGGCAATGGCGATGCCACCTTCATCGCCACGCACTGGAACCCCTTGCATGCGGACTACTACAAGAACGCCGGCGGTGATGCCAAACTCTACCGCCAGGGCGTGTACTCCGACAATGCCGCACAGGGCTACCTGATCGACAAAAAAACGGCCGACGCTTACAAAATCACCAACATCGCCCAGCTCAAAGACCCCAAGATCGCCAAGCTGTTTGACGCAGACGGTGATGGCAAGGCCGACCTGACTGGCTGCAACCCCGGCTGGGGGTGCGAAGCCATGATTGAGCACCACCTGGATGCCTACAAGCTGCGCGACACCGTCACGCACCAGCAAGGCACCTACTCGGCCCTGATTGCAGACACCATCACCCGCTACAAATCTGGCAAGCCGGTGCTGTACTACACATGGACACCTTACTGGGTGAGCAATGAGCTCAAGCCTGGCAAAGATGTGGTGTGGCTCGAAGTGCCTTTTTCTTCTGCTCCGGGTGAGCAAAAAGGCGTGGATACCAAGCTGGCCAACGGCAAAAACTATGGCTTTGTCGTGAACAAGCAGCACATCTTGGCCAACAAGGCATGGGCCGAGCAAAACCCTGCTGCCGCCAAGCTGTTTGCCATCATGCAGTTGCCGGTGTCGGACATCAACGCGCAAAACCACATGATGAGCCAAGGCCAAGGCAAGCCCGCAGACATTGATCGCCATGTGAATGGATGGATCAAGGCCCACCAAAAGACTTTTGACGGCTGGATTCAGCAAGCTCTGGCTTCCGCCAAAAAACCTTGATTGCACACCTAAGCAGCACGGCGCACCGCTTCGGCGGTCGCCGTTTTTTTATGGGGCTTTCGCCTCTTGAACCACAAGGAGAACATCCAAGGATGACCAAGACTTTGCAGACCATGACCCACCACCCACTCACAGCCACCAACCATCGCAAACGCCAATGGATATTGGGTGCCGCAGCAGCAGCCACACTCAGCCTGCTGCCGCCGGCTGCATGGGCCGCGGGTCAGACTTTGCCAAGCAACGCGCAACCCGGGCAAGGCATTACCGTGCAACCCCTGAAAAGTGCTTTGGCGGAAGAGAGCTTTCAAACCCTGCTGGTCATGAAGGCCCTGGAACAGTTGGGCTACACCGTCAAGCCATGGGAGGAGCTGGACTACCCATTGATACACATCGCAGTAGCCAACGGCGAAGCCACGTTCATGGCCAACCACTGGAATCCGCACCATGCCGAGTTTTACCTGCGCGCAGGCGGTGATGCCAAACTCTCGCGCAAAGGGGTCTACGCCGCTGGTGCCGTGCAGGGCTACATGATTGACAAGAAAACGGCAGATACATACGGCATCACCCACCTAGATCAGCTCAAAGACCCAAAGCTAGCGCAATTGTTTGATGCCAGCGGAGATGGCAAGGCCGACTTGATTGGCCCCAATGCAGGCTGGGGTGGAGAGGCCGTGGTGGCCCACCAGATTAAAGCCTTTGGGCTGCAAAACACCGTGAACTACACCCAGGGCAATTACCCCGCCCTGATTGCCGATACCCTCGCAAGGTTCAAAGCAGGCAAACCCGTGCTGTACTACGCATGGACCCCTTACTGGCTGAGCAACGTGCTGCGCCCGGGGCACGAAGTGGTGTGGCTGCAGGTACCCTTTTCCTCCATGCCGGGTGTACAAGCGCGTACCGACACCCAGCTTGCCAACGGCAAAAACTACGGCTTTCCACTGAACAACGAATACATCGTTGCCAACAAAGCCTGGGCTGCACAGCACCCAGCTGCGGCCAAGCTGTTTGAAGTCATGCAAATACCGCTGAACGACATCAGCCAGCAAAACCGACTACTCCATGATGGTCAGAATAAACCCGCTGATATTGAGCGCCATGTGAACAGCTGGATCCAAACGCACCAAACCACATTTGATGTGTGGCTCACCCAGGCACGGGACGCTGCTGCGCGCTGATAAACAATTGCCTTGCTGCAATGCAGCATGCTACACAGGAGGCCAAGGCCTCCTGTTTGTTGGCGGCGCAGTGTCTGCGCACCATGCCCAGAGAAGGTTGCACGCAAACGCAAGCGCGCTGCTTTGGCAACAGCCGATATGTGGTTACGCACAGAAAGCACCCATAATCGGAGACATTCTGTTTCTTTTTGCGAATGACCTCATGAGTGACAAAGCCCCCTCTACTGTCCAAGGCACCGACGACCTGCTGGTCAGCCTCTGCAACTCTGTCACCCGCGTGCTCAACGTGGCCAGCACCTGCAATGTGCAGTATTCGGGCATGGTTCAGCGTATCAAGAAAACCTACCTCAAGCCTGATATTGGTTGCTTTGTTTTGTTTGATGGCGGCTTTTCCGGTTTGGTCATCATCAACTTTTCAGCCGCTGCAGCGATGGAGCTATACCGCAGCTACTTGCTGAACATGGGCATGTCGGAAAGCGATCTGGCCAGCTCGCATACTTCGGATGAAGTCAGCAACGTCATGGGGGAGCTGATGAACCAGGTGGTGGGTGACTTCACAGGCAAGATTCGCCGCGAATTGCAAACCCACATTACACAAAACCAGCCCAAAATGCTGGTGCTCAACAAGCAGGTACAACTGAGCGTGGATGCCAACCTCGACAACCCCGAGGCCCGCCGCGTCACCTTCTACACTGCCAACAACAATATCTTCTACTTGGAGCTAGCGGTTGATAGCACCGAGTTCATCAAGCTGCACGATTTTGATGCCAATGAGGTCATCGACCCTGATGCCATCATTGCCCAAGCCGCCCCCCACCAAACAACGCCCCATGCCGCTGCAGCTGCCCAGACAACATCTGCCGATATGGAAACGGAAGCGTTGCTGAAATCTCTGGGCATGTAACCCATTGATGCATACAAGGCCTGCCTGCTCCAGGCCTTTTTTATTGTCCCTGCCGAATCGGCAGAAAAACTGAGATGGTTCCAAGAGTGTTTGCATTCAAGCAATATCGTCTGCATTGAGGAGGCAATAATTCATGCATCCGCCATCGAAGCCCATATGGGCTTCGATGTTCGCCTCATATCTCCAGCATTGCACAGCCATGTCACTGTCCCTTGGAACTGCTGAGCAAACGCATTCGCTTGCAGCTGCTCACATTGATCTTGAACGCTTGTCCCGCGAACAGCAGGCGTTGCTCAACAGTGCAGGCGTTGGCATCGCTTTCATCAAAAACCGGGCCGTTGTACGTTGCAACCCCCATTTCGCCAAAATTTTTGGCTTTGCCAGTCACGATCAACTCACGGGCATTCGCAGTGCAAACCTGCACCCTTCGCGCGAGGAATTCAAAGCCTTGGGCCGCGCAGCCTACCCCAGCATGGCGCAGGGAAAAACCTTCAAGACAGAGCGCCGCATGCGCCGCCGTAGCGGCCATCTTTTCTGGGCCAGCTTAAGTGGTCACCTAATCAACCCCGAAGCGCCTTTAGATGGAGCCATTTGGATCATTGATGACATTGATGACCAACGTCGCCGCAAAGCTTTGCTGTCCAGTGCTTTGCGTGAAAAACAGCTGCTGTTTGAAACTGCCGCCGTAGGCATTGCCTATTTCAAGCAAGGCGCACTGACGCGCTGCAACCCTCACCTGGGCAACATGCTAGGCTTTGAGCCAGAGAGCCTACTAGCGCTTACCAACATCCCAGCCACTATGGCGTCCTGCTCATCCCCATTGAGTGTGCTGGCACAAATCAGCATAGGAAGTACAGGCAACTTTGAGGGAGAGATCACGCTGCGGCACCGCCAAGGCCACAACATTGACTGCGAAGCACGCAGCCGCTGGGTAGACCCCTTGGACCGCACGCAAGGAGAAGTCTGGATTCTGATGGATATCACTGAACGCAAGCATATTCAGTCGATGCTCACCCAAGCGCAAGCTGAGTTGGAACGCCAAGTATCCGAGCGCACCAACCAACTCAGTGAAACAATTCAGACCCTGCACCAAGAAGTAGAAGACCGCAAACGCGTACAAGAGCGCATCCACTGGATGGCCCACTATGACCCCCTTACAGGTTTGCCTAATCGTGCTTTTTTAGCTGAGCGCAGCAAAGAGGCAATTGTCCAAGCACGCACCAATCAATCTCCACTCGCCGTCATTTTTCTGGACTTAGACCGTTTCAAGCATGTCAACGACTCACTGGGCCACCAAGTGGGGGATGAGCTACTGCAGGAAATCGCCAAGCGTTTACGCGCGGTGGTCCGGGAAAGAGACACCGTCGCGCGCGTTGGCGGCGATGAATTCGTTCTGCTGTTACCAGGAGCCAATGCGCAAGGGGCTGCTCGCGTAGCTGGTAAGTTGCAAGAAGCATCGCTGCAGCCCTACCAAATTGGCCACCACGAACTCAGCATGGCTCCCTCTATGGGCATTGCCTTATTTCCCCAAGACGGCGAGAACATTGAGAGTCTCACCCAGTCTGCGGACGTAGCGATGTACCACGCGAAGTTAGAAGGCCGTAATACCTATCGTTTTTTCACCCCGCAGATGCATGCCAAATCGGTACGTGCGCTGCAGCTTGAAAATGCCATGCGCCGTGCTTTAGAGCGTAACGAATTTTCCCTGCACTACCAGCCGCAGATTTGCCTGCATACTGGCGAAGTTCGTAGTGTTGAGGCACTCCTGCGCTGGAATCAGCCAGAACTAGGCCCTATCTCTCCCGCAGAATTTATCCCCGTAGCAGAAGACAGTGGCCAAATTCTGCAAATTGGTGAATGGGTTCTGCGCAAAGCCATTGCGCAGCTACATGCTTGGCACCAAGAAGGCTTTCAACATCTCAAGGTGGCCGTCAACCTTTCCGCCATTCAATTTCACCAGCCACAGCTTCCAGAGTTGATTGGCCGCATCCTTTTTGAATCTGAGATTTCGCCTAACTCTTTAGAGCTTGAACTCACAGAGGGTGTTGCCATCAACGATCCCAAAGCTGCTACGCTGGCAATGGATGCCCTGAGAGCAAGTGGCGTCTGGCTATCAATTGACGATTT
The DNA here is from genome assembly GCA_023422975.1 of Pseudomonadota bacterium. Lineage (GTDB taxonomy): Bacteria > Pseudomonadota > Gammaproteobacteria > Burkholderiales > Burkholderiaceae_C > Comamonas. The sequence continues at coordinate 285 of JAFAGF010000066.1, read as the reverse complement.
TGGCACTGGGTACTCTTCACTCAGCCAGCTCAAACGCTTCCAGATTTACAAGCTCAAGATTGATCAGTCGTTCATTCGCGACCTTGATCATGACAGTAACGACCGTGCGATTGTCAGTGCCATCATTCGCATGGCCCAAGCGCTCGGCATGCAAACGACTGCAGAAGGTGTTGAAACCCAAGCTCAGCTTGACTTTCTGAGAGATCAAGGCTGCGATGAAGCTCAGGGGTACTGGTTTAGCAAACCTGTCAGCGCAGAACAGATCAGTGTGCTGCTGTCCACCTA
>JAFAGF010000255.1 GCA_023422975.1 Pseudomonadota bacterium | reverse complement strand
GTGTTGTCTTCGGTGATGTCCTTGACCTTGACGCCCGCAGAGCCTTCAGGGCCCATGGGCGCGGTCTGGAACACGACTTGGCGGGCCTTGAAGGCCTCGCCATCAGGGCCGGCGACGGCATCGACGTTGGCTAGGTTGGAGGCCACCACGTTCAAGCGCTGCGATTGGGCGCTGATGGCGCTGCCTGAAACGCTGAAGATAGAAAACATAGACATGGCTGTTACTTCCTTGTGTCAGTGCGGCTTACTGGCCAGTGATGGCGCTGAGCATGGTTTTGGACTGGCCGTTCAGAAAACGCAGCGTGGCTTCATAGCGCACGGCGTTATCTACAAAGTTGGCGCGCTCGCGGTCCAGATCCACGGTGTTGTTGTCCAGGCTGGGCTGGGATGCCAGGGCATAGCCCAATGGGCCTTTGCCATCGGTGCCGAATTTTTCGGTGGGCAGCGGCATGTGTTCGGCGTGCGTGGTGCTGGCGGCTTGCAGCGCTTGGCGTACGGTGCCGTTGTCACCTTGGGCAGCCTTGAGTGTTTTGGCGAAGTTGAAGTCGCGAGCGACATAACCGGGCGTGTCGGCGTTGGCAATATTGCTGGAGATCACACGCTGGCGCTCTGCGCGCAACAGCAGCGCATCGCTGTGGAAATCCAAACGACTTGTCATTTTGTTGAGCATGTGAATCCTTGCAAGATATGAAAACGACAACGGGCTGCACCTGACCTCGACGGACTTTGGTGCGTGCAGCGATTATGAAAATTCGGGCGTTTTGCTAAAGCGCGAAGAAAGCGGGGTTGCTGGCGTACTTCGGCGCTTAGAAAAGTGGCAAGCCTTCTACAGTGCAGGTCATGGTTGATTCTGTTTTTCCGCTTTCTTTGAGTGCTGCGCGCATGGCGCGTGCTGCGGTGCGCGCATCCCTGGGTTTGCTGGTGGCCGCCAGCGCATCGACAGGCTGGGCGGAAGATCTGACAGATATCAGCAACCAGTGGCTGCAAGGTGCGCTGGCGCAAAGCGAGGCGCAGCAAAGCATGCCTTTGCGCATGGAAGTGCAGGTGGGCAAGCTGGACCCACGCTTGAATTTGGCTCCCTGCTTCCGGGTGGAGCCTTATTTGCCCAGCGGCAGCAAGCTGTGGGGGCGCACCCGGATTGGTATGCGCTGTGTAGAAGGTGCCAAGCCCTGGAATGTATTCATGCCAGTGACCATCCGGGCTTTTGGCCCGGCATGGGTGCTGGTCAACAATGTGAGCATGGGCGAAGTACTGACCCATGAGCATGCGATGCAAACGGAAGTGGACTGGGCAGAGTCGCCCCATTCCATCATTGCGTTGCCGGATGACTGGGTCGGACAAACGGCTGCGCGCAACCTGACTGCAGGCATGGCGTTGCGCCAGACGATGGTCAAAGCACCGGAAATTTTCAAGCCGGGTGCTGGTGTCAAGGTGCTGGTGCAAGGCAGTGGGTTTGTGGTGACTTCGTCAGGGAAGGCCTTGGAAAGCGGTTCTGCCGGGCAAAATGTGCGCGTTCGCATGGAGAACGGCCGCACCGTGATAGGCACCGTCAATCAGCAAGGCGAAGTCGTTGTTGCACAGTGATACAAGCTTTTGAAAGAAAATCCTCAAGTTCTCTCTCAGGCGGTCGATAGCTAGACTACAGAGCCCTTGAGCGGGCGATTGGAGTAGGAAATGAAGGTCGGACAAAATACCAACGTTGAAATGCTGGCAGCCAAGTTGCAGCAAAACGCCACGCAGCAGGCGCAGCAAAGCAAGAGTGGCACCGCCAGTGAGGTGGTGCAGCAAACCCGTGCGAATGCCGCAGGTGTGCCTGTGACCGTATCGAACTCGGTGCGCTCGCTGGATCAAAATTCCAAGTCTTCGTCGGATGTGGACATGGCCAAGGTCAATGCCATCCGCGAAGCCATTGCCAACGGCACGTTCAAGGTGAACGCCAGCGTGGTGGCCGACAAGATGTTGGTGGACGCTGCTGGGCTGCTGGGCGCAAGCCGCGTTTAAGCTTTTTCTACGGGCGCTGTGCGCCGGTGTGGGCCACCCGACCTTCGGCCTCACTGGTGTCTAGCGCCCGAACTCCGTCTCAACCCGCTCAACCGCTGAAACCACCATGCAACTTAGTGAAGCTCTGGAACAAATTAACGGCATGATCGATCTGGTCAATGCCTTGGTGCTGGAGAACCAGCCCGAATCGACCGAACACGCCATTCGTCAGTTGCGTGATGGCATGCAGGCTTTTGCCGGGCTGGCACAGCGCTTTGGCCCCGAACAATTTACGCCCGAAAACATCGCCCGCATGCAAACCATGTCGGAGCGCATGACCCAGATGCGCGGGCATATCGCCAAGGTATCGGCCATTGCGGTGCAGCAACTGAGCGCCTTGATGCCAGAGCAATCCATCAGCCACACCTACGGTGGCAGCAAGCAGCCGGGCAACGCCGCCTCGGTGGCACGCCTGTACCACATCAGTGGTTAATGATTGAATTGGATAGCTGCAGGCGCTTGTGTATCTTGGTTTTCCATGTGAAATGGCTTGGAATGCAAGAATAGATAAGCACAAGCAGCTATCAAAAAATTTCTAACAAAAAAGCGCCTGAAAAGGCGCTTTTTTGTTGAGCTGGGGTGAGCTGCCGTTGCGGCGCTTTAGTGCGCACGCATCTTGGTGCGCAGGCGGGCCACGGCCTGGCTGTGCAGCTGGCACACACGCGATTCGGTCACTTCCAGCACGGCGGCAATCTCTTTGAGATTCATCTCGTGCTCGTAGTACATGCCCATGACGTATTTTTCGCGTTCGGGCAAATTTTCGATGGCGGCGACCAGGGCCGTGCGCATGCGCTCATCGCGCAGCATGGCAAAGGGGTCGGCAGAGGCATCGGCCACGTAACGGTCCAGAAAGCTCTCGCCATCGTCATCACCGCCCGAAATGTCTTCCAGATAGATCAGCTGTGTGCCCCGCACTTTGGAGAGCATGGACTGGTATTCATCCAGACCCAGTTCCATCGAGGTGGCAATTTCAGATTCTTTGGGCGCACGCCCCAGCTCTTGCTCCAGCTTGTGGATGGCGCGCTCGATGTCTTTTTGGCCTTTGCGCGAGCTGCGGCTCATCCAGTCGTTGTCGCGCAACTCGTCCAGCATGGCACCGCGGATGCGTTGGCTGGCAAAGGTTTCAAATTGCACGCCTTGACTGGCTTCGTAGCGGGACAGGGCATCGGCCAAGCCAATCATGCCAACCTGAATGAGGTCATCCAGCTCCACGTTGGGCGGGAGTTTGGCAATCATGTGTTGTGCGATACGACGCACCAGCGGGGCATGCTGGCGAATCAGCGCATCGCGATCCAACTGGCCATGGGCGGTGTACATTGACTCAATGGCTCCACACAGCAGGCGATGAAGAAAGGGCGGTCGATCCGGCTGCAGCGGCCTCTTGCGGGGCCAATACGGTTTCCGAATGCTCCAGGCATTGTAGGGCCCAGCGTTGCAGGTGGCGGGGCTGTAGTGGATCAAACTGCTCGCACAATGGCTCGGTATGCAAATGGTGCATGGCGCATTGCGACAGCGACTTGAGCACCGAGTCCAGGCCATAGCCTGCAGGGCGCATGGCCACCAAGCGCGGCATCTGACCGCAGCCCGTGAACATGTGCTTGAGTGCACGGTAGCTACTGAGCACATTGCGCGACTGCGCAGGCACCAGCTGAATGGGTGACTGGGCGCAGCCTTGCAGCATGCCCGCCAGCAAGGGCGCGGGCGCCCACAGCACGACCAAGGCATGGTTGCGCACATAGCGGTAGAGCAAATCAAGAGGGCGCTCGCCCGTGATGGAGGCTTTGTGCTGCAGCTGCACCATGCCGCGGGCCGCAGGCAAAGTGGCCACGCTCAGCGGGTTGTGCAGGTCAGCCGCCAGCGCATTGAAAGCATAGCCCTGGCGCGGTTGCAGCATGTCTTGCAGGCCGGGGGCTGCATCGGATTCTTGCTCGGTGCCATCCAAGACCACTACAGGGTAGCCTTGTTGCTGCAGGTGGGCACAGGCCATCCACACGGCGGTGGCGTCTGCGTTGTCGCCCGATGGCACCACCGGCAGCACACGCAGCGACGACTGCGCGCCTTGCCAGTGCAAGCCAGTTCCTTGGTGCCATGCGTTCTCAAGCATGCAGCGCTCCGTGGGC
>JAFAGF010000249.1 GCA_023422975.1 Pseudomonadota bacterium | reverse complement strand
GAAGGGGTAGAGGAAGAGGGGGACAGCACGTCGTTCATTTCAATGCATGCCTTCAGTTGGTGCCATCGGTGATATCCGCAGGAGCGGCCAGCACTTCAATCCAATCACCAGACCATGCAGAGGTATCTGCGGTCAACTCAGGGATGAAAAGCAAGTTTTTTTCCTCAGCGGTCACTGTGCTGTCAGGTTGTTGTTCAATTGCAATACGGTTGCGCCCTGCGCTTTTGGAGTGATAGAGCTGTTGGTCTGCTCGCTCGATCCAAAGTTCGCGGGTGCTACGAATCCACTGCAAGGCGTACGCGCCACCGATGCTGACGGTCACGCCAATTTCTTGGCTGGGGTTGATGCGAATACGCAGCGCTTCAATGGCGCGGCGTACCCGATCAGCCACATTCTGGCCGTATGCAGGCTGGCAGGCGGGCAAAACAATGGCAAATTCTTCGCCGCCATAGCGCGCTAGCGTGTCCATTGGACGTACACAGTGCGAGAGCGCGGTAGCCACTTGCTGTAACACGCTATCGCCAATGTTGTGGCCGTAGGTGTCGTTCACTCGCTTGAAGTGATCGATGTCAATCATCAGCAGCAGTGCCACATCACCCGAGCGCGCCACGCGATCCAGCTCTCGATCCAGAACGGTGTCGAAATGGCGGCGATTGGCGGTGCCTGTGAGGGGGTCGCGTTGCGACAGGTCACACAAGCCATCCACGATGCCTTGCAGGTGCGCGGTGGCATTGAGGTGCGCCGCTGGAAGTGCGGCCACCTCGGACTCGCCGAGCAAGGCCAAAGCACCGTCCAAGCGGAGCTGCTGCAAAGCCATAGAAGAGAGGGGAGGAGAGCCAGTCACAAAAAGAAACATCCAGCGCGTTTAATGCAGTGAAGTGTAGCAGTCCGCGAAGGTTGGGTGCGGCTATAGCGCCTATTTGGTTGCGCTGGATACACGCATTGCAACCAAAGCTTGAGCGCTGGTGCGAGACAGCTGTAAATCAGGGCCGCAAGCCAAGGCTCCGGCCTTCTCAAGTATCGCTTGGACGGGGAGTTTCAATCCTCCGATATGCAGGGAAATCCCCTGCTTTTGCAGGCTTTGGCGCAGGCGCATAAAGCTCTCTACCCCTGTGACGTCAATCCGGTTGATAGGTTGTGCGTCTAAAAATACGATTTCTATCTCGGGGCGTTGCTGTAACGCTTGCGTGACATAGCGCTCCAGCGCAGACGCAGAGGCAAAGTCCCATTCTGCATCCATGCGCAAGGCCAAAATATGGGCAGCAATGGGGTCCAGGCGCCAGATTTCGCGGCAGCGCAAGCTGCCGTCCGCGTGTTCGCTGACTTCCAGAATGCGCGGGTGCAGGCGCTGATAGAGAAAGTGGCACAGGCTCAGCAGCACGCCCGTCAACACTCCCCAGTACAGCCTGGGGGCGGTGGCCAGTGTCAGCACGAACGTGGTCAGCGCAATGGCGCCTTCAATGCGTGAGATGCGAAACAGCGCCCGCAAAGTGCGTGGCTGAATCAGGTTGACCACGGCAGATACCACCACGGCTGCCAGCGCCGCCTGCGGAATGTGATAGAGCACGGGTGTAAGCCAAAGTACTGTGATCAGCACCATGGCGATGGCAAATACAGTGGCCCAGCCGCTTTTGGCACCAGAGTGCAGCGTGACTGCTGAGCGCGAAAAAGAGCCGCTGATGGCAAAGCTGCCGCTCAGGCCGGCCACCACTTTGGCCATGCCTTGTGCAACCAGGTCCTGGTTTTCGTTCCAGCGTGTGCCGGCCATTCGGTGCTCTACCTGTGCGCTGGATGCAACTTCCAGAAAACTCACCAAACTGATCATGAGTACGGGCAGCAGCAAACGAGACAGCTCATCCATGGAGATGCTGCTGGGAATGGCGAGGCTGGGCAGCCCTGCAGGCAGGTGGCCCACGATGTGCCCGTCTTGTTCCGCAAAGCCGATGGCTGCGCTGATGACGCCGCACACCGCCACCACCAGCACGGCAGCGGGAACGCGCGGCGCAAGGCGTTTGAGCAGCAACAGCCCCCCCAATCCGCCTACGCCGAACAACAGCGCCCACGGATCAAAATGGTGCCAGCTGGGGTCGCTGAGCAGGGCGCTCCATGAGCTGCGCAGCCCCAGCAGGTCGGGCAACTGGGAAAGCAAAATCAGAATGCCGGCAGCTTGCGTAAAGCCGTTGAGTACAGGTGAAGTCACCAGATTGACCAGCCAGCCGCTGCGCAGGGCGCCCAGCAACCACTGCACCGCCCCAGCCATGATGGCCATCCATGCGGCCAAGGTGACCCACTGTGCGCTCCCAGGCTCGGCCATGCCTGCCAGGGATGCGCCGATCAGCAAGCTGGTCAACGCAGTGGGCCCAACGCCTAAGCGCGGTGATGCTCCCCACAGCACGGCCACGAGGGAGGGAAGCAGCGCCGCGTAAATGCCGGTGACCAGTGGCATGCCTGCCAAGGCTGCATAGGCCACGCCCTGCGGCAGCAGCATCAACCCCACGGTGACTCCGGCCAGCATTTCGTTGCGTGCCAAGTCCAGGGTGAGTCTGGGCCAAGCCCAAAAGGGGAACCACTGTTTCAACTGCATAGGGGCGCTATTGTCGGCGTATTCGGAGCCTGTGCAGAGGTTGGGGCTTGTCCTACGGGAGCTTCGGTGCTCTCCTCACCAGTTGGGCGTGGCGCGGAAATTAAATTTCTTCCCACGTGGTCATGACATGGCGAGATCAAGTCTTGACCATTTTTTATTACGACAACTGAAGAGGAGCTTTCACACCATGTCTATTAGTCAAAATCGTTTGCTGCAAGTTCTGGCTGTTTCTGCACTGGCGCTGGGTTTGTCGGCTTGCGGGCCAAGTGGCAACGATAGCCAGACAGCAGGCCAAAAGTTGGATAACGCGATCGAGAAGACAGAGCAGGCTGCAGAAAATGCCAAAGTGGAAGCAGATCGCGCCGCTGAAACAGCGGGTCAGAAAATTGACAACGCTGTAGAAGCTACCAAAGATGCTGCAACCAATGCGGCCGATGCCACGAAGGATGCCGTCGCCAATGCCGCTGACGCAGCGGGTGATGCCGGCATCACCGCCAAGGTGAATGCCGCCTTGGTGGGTGACACCGAACTGAGCGCATTGAAGATCAATGTCGACACCAAGGACGGTGCCGTCACCCTCAACGGCGAAGCCCCTAACCAAGCTGCCAAGGACCGTGCTGAGCAGATGGCCAAGGCTGTGGAAGGTGTGAAGTCGGTGAATAATTTGCTGACCATTAAGTAATTCGCAGGGGCTGTTGACACAGCGCTCTTTGCAAAGGCTGCCTTCGGGCAGCCTTTGTTTTTTGGTTGGGCAATGCGTGCTTGCCGCTTAACATGGGGGCATGAAGGAACAAGTACGCCACATCACGACCGACTTGGTGCACCACAGCTACCAAGCCCCTCAAGCCTTTGCTGCGCCGCAGCCTGCAGTACACAAGGCATCAACCGTCATTTTTGATAGCGTGCAGGACATGCGCACGCGCCGCTGGCTGGATAAAAGTGGTTTTACCTATGGCCTGCACGGCACGCCCACCACTTACCAGCTGGAAGAGCGTTTGTGCAGCCTGGAAGGCGGCAAGCAATGTCTGCTGGTGCCCAGCGGGCTGAGCGCGATCAGCACGGTGGCGCTGGGTTTGCTGAGCGCTGGTGATGAGGTGCTGATTCCCGATAACGCCTATGGCCCCAACAAAGATTTTGCCGAGCATGAGTTGGCACGCTGGGGTATTCGCCATGCTTGGTACAACCCCATGGATGTGGCGGATCTGCAAAGCAAAATCACCTCCGCCACCAAGCTGGTGTGGCTGGAGGCGCCGGGCAGCGTGAGCATGGAATTCCCGGACCTGATTGCCTTGGTGCAAGCCTGCCGCGCACGCGGCGTGACCACGGTGCTGGACAACACCTGGGGCGCGGGTTTGGCGTTCAAGCCGTTTGATTTGCTGGCTGATGGTGGCAGCGTGGCGGTCGATGTATCGGCCCACGCGCTGACCAAATACCCCAGCGGTGGTGGCGATGTGCTGATGGGCAGCATCATCACCATGGACAACGCTTTGCACATGCGCATCAAGCTCACCCACATGCGGCTGGGCATTGGCGTGGGGGCCAACGATGCGGAGCTGGTGCTGCGTTCGCTCTCCAGCGTGGCGCTGCGCTACCACGCGCACGATGTGTCGGCACGTGTGCTGGCGGCGGCGCTGCAGCGCCAGCCCGCCGTGGTGCAACTGCTGCACCCCGCGTTTGCGGGCGCACCGGGCCATGCACATTGGCAGCAGCTGTGCGGCGCTGCGCAGCAAGGCCAAGGCGCGGCGGCAGGCTTGTTCAGCGTGGTGGTGGACGCGCAATTTGACCAAGCAGCGATCGACCGGTTCTGTGACAGCTTGCAGTTGTTCAAGCTGGGCTACAGCTGGGGTGGCCCCATGAGTTTGGTGGTGCCTTATGACATTGACAGCATGCGTGCAGGTGGCCGTGGCGCCCTGCAGGCGGGCACTGTGGTGCGTTTTTGCGTGGGGCTGGAAGACACCCAGGACTTGCTGCGTGATTTGGCACAGGCGTGGGAAAAAGCATTTGGCCAAGCGTGGGTGCACTAAGTAGTTATTAAAAATAGTAGCTGCTAGCGCTTGTCTGTGAATGCTTTTGGCTGTGAAGTTATCTGAAAGCATTGTGAGTACAGCGCTGGCAGCTACTTTTTTATAAGTTATCCATGTGCTGCTGCATGCTGCCGTTTGGCACGTCTGCGCATGTGACTGATTGACGCTGCCCGCACCCTATGTTCTGCTGCGTGAACACACAGGAGGACAAGGCGATGGCAACACCTGACTCTCACGCGTTAGCAGCTCCTTTGGGCGAAGGCGCCCCCATCCGTTTGCGCACCTTGCCGGCGCTGGCACCTCTGCACTGGCTGCGTGCCGGGGGGCGCGATGTGCAGCGCGCGTGGGGTGTGGCGCTGTTTTATGGCTTGTGTTTTTGGGGCATGGCGCAGGTGCTGGCCTGGGTGTTCAGAGCCAGCCCACAGTACACCATGTCGATCGCTAGCGGTTGCCTGCTGGTGGGGCCATTTTTGGCCATGGGCCTGTATGACACCAGCCGCAGGCTGGAGTGCGGGCAGCAGCCTGACCTTGGCCAGTCCATCACGTGCTGGGACAAGCAGTTAGGCAGTATGGGCATGCTGGTGTTCGTGCTGATCGTGCTGGAGCTGCTGTGGGGCAGGGCCTCTTTGGTGGTATTTGCCGTGTTTTTTAACACCGGCATGCCGTCCACTACGGGCGTGCTGCAAGCAGTGTTCAATCTCCAAAACTGGGAATTTTTACTGGCTTACACCGCAGTAGGCGGTATTTTTGCTGCCGTGGTATTTGGCTCGACCGTGGTGGCGCTGCCGCTGATACTGGACAGGGGCACCGATGCGCTGACCGCCGCCATCACCAGTTTCAAAGTGGTCAGCAGCCAGCCCGGCGTGCTGCTGTTGTGGGCAGTGTTGATTACGGTGTTGGTGGCCGCGTCGCTGATGGTGCCGTGGCAACTGCCTTTGGTGGTGGTGGGGCCTTGGCTGGGCTGCGCCACGTGGCATGCCTATCGTGCCAGTGTGGAGCCTATCGATGCACTGCCTGCAGCATTGGAAGATGGGTGTTAGAGTGCCCCGAACCACTTCAATGTCTTAATTACGAAAGTCAACATTGGCCACTCCAAACTACGGATACGAAAAACGTCAACGCGAACTGGCAAAAAAGAA
>JAFAGF010000040.1 GCA_023422975.1 Pseudomonadota bacterium | reverse complement strand
TCGGTGGCGATGCCGTGTTCCTTGGCAAAAGTCAGCCCCTTGGCATCGGCTTTGTTGCTGACCACGGCAGCCACGCGGGCACCATAACGGCGCTCCCAGTCCTGCTGTTTGGCTGCTTTCACAATGGCAGCCATATTGGATCCGCCGCCCGAGATCAAAATCACGATGTTTTTCATTGCGCTGCAATTATCCCTGCCATGACCTTCGACCATCAGAACCTGCCCTTGTCCCCGACTGAAGCACGTGTGCTTGCCACCCTCATGGAAAAGGCCCGCACCGTGCCGGACAGCTATCCGCTCACGCTCAACAGCCTGGCCAGCGGCTGCAACCAAAAGACCAGCCGCGAGCCGGTGATGAACCTGAGCGAGGCCGACATCCTCAGCGCCCTGGACAGCCTGCGCGACCGCCACCTGGTGATCGAAGTCAGCGGCCAGCGCGCCATGCGCTGGGAACACAACTTTGAGCGTGTGCTGGGCGTGCCCAGCCAAGCCGGCGCCCTGCTGGGCCTGCTGATGCTGCGTGGTCCACAAACCGCCGCCGAGCTGCGCACCAATGCCGAGCGTTGGCACCGCTTTGCCGACACCGGATCGGTCGAAGCCTTTTTGGAAGAGCTGCAAGACCGCAGCGAAGAAAAAGGCGGCGCGCTGGTGCAACTGCTGCCCAAAGCCCCAGGCGCGCGCGAAGCCCGCTGGGCGCAGCTGCTGTGTGGCGCACCCAGCTTGCCCGCGCCGGGCAGCGCCGGCAGTGGCCACAGTGGCAATGGCGCCACAGTCTCCAGCGCTGCCGATGCCAGCCGCATTGAGGCGCTGGAGGCCCGAGTGGAGCTGCTGGAAGCCCAGGTACAGCGCCTGCGCGCGGCCTTGGGCGATTCCGACTAACGGAACTCTCTTTCGACCAGCAGGCACCTTGGCGACAAGTTCTGCGCGTTCCCCCTGTTGCCGCAGCGCAGCACAGCGCGCACGCTCTGTGGCATGGTGGGCCTTGTGCCCGCCTTGCTACACAAGGAGAGCATCTGCATGGACTTGGCATACACGCCCGAAGAACTGGCCTTCCGCGAAGAAGTACGCGCTTGGCTCAAAGACAACCTCAACCCCGCGCTGGCTGACAAGGTACGCAACGACCTGCGCCTGAGCCGCGAAGACATCCAAGGCTGGGCCAAAGTGCTGGGCAAGAAAGGCTGGCTGGCCAGCGGCTGGCCCAAAGAGTTTGGCGGCCCCGGCTGGACGGCGGTGCAAAAGCACCTGTTCGCCGAAGAGTGTGCCCGTGCCTGCACCCCTGCGGTGGTGCCATTTGGCCCCGTGATGGTGGCCCCGGTGATCATGGCCTACGGCACCCCCGAGCAGCAACAACGCTTTTTGCCCGGCATTGCCAGCGGTGAGGTGTGGTGGAGCCAGGGCTATTCGGAACCCGGCTCGGGCTCGGACTTGGCCAGCGTCAAAACCCGTGCCGAGCGCGTGGGCGACCATTACATCGTCAACGGCCAAAAAACCTGGACCACGCTGGGCCAGCACGGCGACTGGATGTTCAACCTGGTGCGCACCAGCAACGAAGGCAAACCCCAAACCGGCATCAGCTTCTTGCTGCTGGACATGAAAAGCCCCGGCGTGACCGTGCGCCCCATCAAGCTGCTGGACGGCGAATGCGAGGTCAATGAAGTCTTCTTTGACAACGTGAAGGTGCCTTCTGACCAGCTGATTGGCGAAGAAAACAAGGGCTGGACCTACGCCAAGCACCTGCTGGCCCATGAGCGCACGAATATTGCCGATGTGAACCGTTCCAAGCGCGAGCTGGAACGCCTCAAACGCATCGCCAAACAAGAAGGCGTGTGGGAAGACAGCCGCTTCCGTGACCAAATTTCCCTGCTGGAAGTGGACATCATTGCGCTGGAAATGCTGGTGCTGCGCGTGCTGTCGGCCGAAAAGAGTGGCAAGAACTCGCTGGACATTGCCGGCCTGCTCAAGATCAAGGGCAGCGAGATTCAGCAGCGCTATGCCGAGTTGATGATGCTGGCCGCCGGCCCCTACAGCTTGCCGTTCATCGAAGAAGCCATGGAAGCGGGCTGGCAAGGCCACTTCCCCGGCGGCACCGTGGGCAATGCACCGCTGGCAGGCAGCTACTTCAACATGCGCAAGACCACCATCTATGGCGGCTCCAACGAAGTGCAACGCAACATCGTGGCTCAAACACTGCTGGGCTAAAACAGGGAGACAACACAATGGATTTCGATTTTTCTGACGACCAGCAGCAACTGCGCGATGCGGCCCGCCGCTGGGTAGACAAGGCCTACACCTTTGAACACCGCCGCGCTGCCGTTGCAGCCGGGGGCTTCAACCGTGACACCTACAACGCCTTGGCCGAACTGGGCCTGACGGCCTTGAACGTCGCCGAAGAGCGTGGTGGCATGGGCATGGGTGCTGTGGAAGCCATGGTGGTGATGGAAGAAATGGGCCGCGGCATGGTGCTGGAGCCTTTGGCGCAAAGCTTGATCACCGCCAAGGTGCTCGGCCAGTACGCCCCGGAGGCGGTGCAGGCCGACTGGCTGCCCCGCATTGCCAGCGGTGAAGCGCTGGTGGTGCTGGCCCACCAAGAGCGCCGCGCCCGCTACCGTTTGAACAAATGCGAGTCAAAAGCGACTCAAACGCCCGATGGATATACGCTAACAGCTCATAAAAGCATAGTTCCAGCCGGTGACCAGGCCGACGCCTTCCTCGTGCCCGCCATGCTGGATGGCCAGCAAGCCCTGTTCCTGCTGCAGCGCAGCGCCCCCGGCGTGACCACCCAAGGCTACATCACCCAGGATGGCAGCCGCGCCGCCGAGGTGGAAGCCGACCACAGCCCCGCCACCTTGGTGACCACCGAAGGTCTGGCTGCCCTGGAGCTGGCCGTCGACACCGGCAGCGCCGCAGTGTGCGCCGAAGCAGTGGGCGTGATGGACCAGGTGATGACCATCACCGCAGACTACCTGAACCAGCGCAAGCAGTTTGGCGTGGCGATTGCCAGCTTCCAAGCCCTGCGCCACCGCTTGGCCGACATGAAGATGCAGCTGGAGTTGGCCCGCTCCATGAGCTACTACGCCAGTCTGCAACTGGACACGCCCGCCGAGCAACGCCGCCGCGCGATTGCCCGCGCCCGCGTGCAGCTGAGCCAGGCGATGCGCTTTGTGGGCCAGCAAGCGGTGCAACTGCACGGCGGCATTGGCGTGACCGATGAGTACATCGTCTCGCACCAGTTCAAGAAACTGACGCAACTGGAGATGACCTACGGCGACGGCCTGCACCACCTGGGCGAGCTGTCGGCGCGTATGCAGGAAACTGCTGGCGTTGGCGACGCGTAACGCTACATAAGCCATTCGTGTCCCCACACCATGCGCCGGTGCATGGTCAACAAAAAGGCCACCTTGAAGGTGGCCTTTTGCATGGGTGCCGTGCATCGTGCGCCGTCTATCGACCGTAACCCATGGTGTGTCAATGTGTTGATTGCCACCCGGCTGACGTTAGGTGAGCTTGCTATGCACCGGCTGCATGGGCGTCGGGATTTCCGTATCGCCCAGCAAATGCAGCAGATTCATCTCCATGCTGCGGCACATGGCATCCAGGGGCAGGTCATTGTTGTCCGTGCCAAAAGGCTCTTCCAGCTCGTCGCCCAGCGCATCCAGTCCAAAGAAGGTGTAGGCCACAATCGCCACCACAAACGGAGTCATGAAGCCGGTCACATCCACCAAGCCAAACGGCAGCAAGAAGCAGTACAGGTGCGCCGTGCGGTGCAGCAGCAAGGTGTACGAAAACGGCATGGGCGTGTGACGCAAGCGCTCGCACGAGGCGGCAGCAAACGTCATGAAGGTGAGCGTCTCGTCCATCTTGTTGTAGTTGATGGGGTCGATGCGCCCCGCACGCATGCAATCCGCCAGATCGTTGGCATTGGCCTGCACGATGGCATCACCCCGGTAGTCCAACGCCATATTGCGCACCTTGTCCCAATCTTCGTCCGTGAGCCAGCGCTGTACGGCCCGGTCATCCATGTGGTTGCGCAACTGTGCACGCAACGCATGGGCATGGGCCAAGGTCCGGTGCACCACGCGTACCCGCACATCACCGTCGCGGTTGTGCGGATCAAGGGGCTGGTCAGCGTGAATCAGACTCAGGCACTGGCGCGCCATCACGCGGGCGCGAATGTTCAAATCGCCCCACAGCTTGCGGCCTTCCCAGTAGCGGTCGTACGCGGTGTTGTTGCGAAAGCCCAAAAAAATGGCCAGCGGCAGACCAATCAGCGTAAAGGGAATGGGCGTGACCGTGATCTTGATGTCAAACAGATAGCCATGGGCAAAGGTCACCAGCAGTGCCAGCAAGATGTTCAAGCACAGCTTCCAGCGAATGCGCTGCAAGATCGACCCTCTCAGCATGACAAAAAGGGTCAGCCCGTTCGGGCGCTCGTGAACAATCATGGTGACACGTATAAAGGGAAAACCCTAGATTTCACCATGTCGCAAACGGCCAATTCAGGCGTTGCTGAAATATTCAAACTCTGCTGCATGGTCTTTGGGCACGGCCAATCGCGAAGTCTTGGGCACATGCATGCGCAGAAACTCCATTTGATCGGCCAGGATGCGGCGATTGCGCAGAATGAAGTCTTCCCAAATACTGGGCACATACGGCGCATACAGCAAGGGCATGCGGGCTTGCTCCGGGGTTCGGGGGCCTTTGCGGTGGTTACAGGATTTGCAGGCCGTGACCAGATTCATCCACGTGTTTTGCCCTTTTTGGCACACCGGAAGGATGTGTTCCCGGGTCAGAGCATCGGCCTCAAAGCTTTTGCCGCAATAGGCACAGACATTGCAGTCACGGGCAAACAGCTTGGCATTGGTCAATCCCGGCTTCAGATCGTGGGGACTGACCCGGGGGATGCCCCGGGTGCCGATGATGCTGTGCACCTCAATGCACGATTGCAGCCCTGTCACAGCGTTATGACCGCCGCGAAACAGCGCCACGGAGGCTCCCAGGGTCCAGCGCACATCGTCCGCCGCATAGTGCAGCACCGCCTCTTCCAGCGTGATCCATGACTGGGGCAAGCCATGGGCGGACAGCTTCAAAACTCTCACGGTCGGCCTCCTTCCACGGGATGGGCAACTGCCTGAGCGCCCACCGTCGGGCTTGGTTCGCCGTCCATCTGCAGCACAATATACTTGCTTTCGGTGACAAACTGCCACCATGGCACATACGGCAGGTTTTACAAGCTATAAAAACCAAAGCACACGATGAAGATTTTTCGCGGATTCAAGCACCCCGGATTGGCTCCCCACTGCGCAGTCACGATTGGCAACTTTGATGGCGTGCACCGCGGGCACCAAGCCATGCTGGCACTGCTGTCCGCCGAAGCTGCGCAGCGCAACATCCCCACTTGCGTACTGACGTTTGAGCCCCACCCGCGGGACTACTTTGCGGAGAAGTTCAAAAAGCCCGAGCTGGCGCCTGCCCGGGTAGGTACGCTGCGCGACAAACTCTCTCAGTTGAAGTTTTGCGGTGTGGACCAGGTCATCGTACTGCCTTTTAACGAAAAGCTGGCCAGCCAGTCTCCCCAGGCATTTATTCAGGAAGTGCTGCAGGATGGTTTGGGTGCGCAATACGTGCTGGTGGGCGACGACTTCAAATTTGGTGCCCAGCGCGCGGGCGACTACGCCATGCTGGACGAAACTGGGCAAACACAAGGCTTTGACGTAGCGCGCATGAACAGCTACGAAGTGCGCGGCGAGCGCGTTTCCAGCACCACCGTGCGCGCTGCCTTGGCCCAAGGTGATATGGCACTGGCCGCGCAAATGCTGGGCCACCCCTACACCATCTCCGGCCATGTGGTGCATGGGCGCAAACTGGGCCGGCAACTGGCCGAGTCCACCCCCGGTGCGCTCGACGGCTTTCGCACCCTGAATTTGCGCTTTAACCACTGGAAGCCTGCCGCCCAAGGCATTTTTGCCGTGCATGTGCATGGCTTGCATGAGACACCTTTGCGTGGCGTAGCCAACTTGGGCGTGCGCCCTTCACTGGATCCTAATGACGTCAATGGCGGGCGGGTGCTGCTAGAGACCCACTGCCTCGATTGGCCTGCCGAGCTGGGTGGCGAAGGTGCCTACGGTAAAATCATCCGCGTGGAACTTCTGCACAAACTGCACGACGAGCTTAAATACGACAGTCTGGCCGCCCTTACTACAGGCATTGCCAAAGACTGCGATGACGCGCGTGCGTTCTTCGCCTCGTACACCGAAACCCGTCGCCAAACCACGCGCGACCGAATTTGACGCTCGCCTTCGTCAGCTCGGGCGCCGACATTGCGCTCGGTGCTCTACCCCGCTTTTCTTGCCCAGCACGGCGCTGGGCAACCCTGCTTTCAAGGTTCCCCCATGTCTGATCAGAAATCTAACAAGCCCGAAGCGTCTGTCTATCGTTCGACGCTGAACATGCCCGACACCCCCTTCCCGATGCGCGGCGATCTGCCCAAGCGCGAGCCCGCCTGGGCCAAGCAGTGGGACGAGCAAGGCATCTACAAAAAGCTGCGCGACGCCCGCAGCGGTGCGCCCAAGTTCATCTTGCACGACGGTCCCCCCTACGCCAACGGCAAGCTGCACATCGGCCACGCCGTGAACAAGATCCTCAAGGACATGATCGTCAAGAGCCGCCAACTGGAAGGCTTTGACGCGCTGTACGCACCCGGCTGGGACTGCCACGGCCTGCCGATTGAAAACGCCATCGAAAAGCTGCACGGCCGCAACCTGCC
>JAFAGF010000203.1 GCA_023422975.1 Pseudomonadota bacterium | reverse complement strand
CGATGAGCTGGTCGCCCAGCTTGTCGATCAGGCCGCTGGCCAGCTTGCTGGGGAAGAAGCCGGGGCAAATGGTATTCACGCGAATGCCGTAGTGCCCCCATTCGGAGGCCAGCGTGCGTGCCAGGTGCACGGCGGCGGCTTTGGATGTGTTGTAGGCCACGGTGTTCATGCCGGGCGGCGTGCCTTTGAGGGCCGCCACCGAGGCGGTGATGATGACGTTGCCGGCGCCCTTGGGAATCATCACGCGCTTGGCCACTTCGCGCGTCAAAAAGAAGGGGGCGGAGACGTTCAGGTTCATCACCTTGTTCCACGCTTCGTCCGGGTAGTCTTCGGCTTTGGCACCCCAGGTGGCACCGGCGTTATTGACCAAAATGTCGATGGTGCCCAGTTGGGCCAGCACGTCGTCGACCAAGCCTGGAATGGCTTCAAAATTTTGCAAATCGTTGGTGAAGGTAGCCACCTCAATGCCCCGCTTTTCCAGATGCGCTTTGGCCTCGGCCAGTTCATCGGCTTTGCGGGCGGTGATGGCCAGCTTGGCGCCCATTTCGCCCAGGGCTTCGGCCATTTGCAGGCCCAGGCCGCGCGAGCCGCCGGTGATCAGGGCGGTCTTTCCGGTCAGGTCAAACAGTTGTTTCACGCTCATCTGGTGTCTCCTTGGAATAGGGTAGCAGGCAGTCCGCATGGCGGAATGCCCGAATACACATCCTAGGAAAACATGCACAGAAAGGCTGTCTTGTGCGCTACTGCCAAGGCTAGGGATTACGCTTGGTAAATGGCTTGCTGCAGGCGGCGCACCATGCGCTCTAGCTCGGGTTTGGCGCGGTGCAGCAGCAACTCGGACGAGATCAGCCGCGTGGGCCCGCCGCAGCTGATGGCCATCAGGGGCAGCCCGCGCCCTGGCGAGAACGCCAGCGCAATGGCGTTCACATGTGGCAGCCAGTCGCCAAACGAGGTGGTCATCCACGGGTGAGAGCGGTCCTGGTACTGCGGCCATAGGTGCTGCTGCTGCATGGCTGCATCCCACTGGTCGGGAGCATGGGCTTGCAGGTAGTCCATGGCTTGCTGGCGCTCGTCCAGCGGGCAGGCGGCCAGCCAGGCGCGGCCAATGGCCGTGGTGCCCAGGGGCAGGCGGGTGCCAATGTTCAGGTCAGAGTCCATCGGCAGCGGGCTGGGGCTGTGTTCGATATAGACCATATTGTGCCGGTCGCGCGTGGCCAGGGCTACTTCGGCTTGCGTGATGTCGGTGAGCTTTTGCATCAAGGGCCGCGCAATCTTGCGCACATCCAGCCCCGACAACATGGCGCTGCCCAGCGCTAGCGTAGCCGTGCCCAAGCGGTATTTGCCTTCTTCGGGCACGTGGATCAGATAGCCCAGCGTGGTCAGCGTATAGGTCAGCCGTGACACCGTGGATTTGGGCAGTCCGCAGCGTTTGGCAATGTCTTGGTTGCCCAGCAGTTTTTCACCAGAGCGAAAACACGACAGCACATCCAGCCCGCGCGCCAGGGCGGTGACGTAGTTGCGGTCGCTGGAATCAGGAAGGGAAGGCAGTGCGGGCATGCGCCGATTATGGGAAGCCGCCAGTTGTCGCGCTACAGGGCTTTCGCTGACAAAAAAGCCTGCCGATGCAGTGCACGGGCAGGCTAGGCAGTCGCAGAGGCGCAGCTTACTTTTCGACGAAAGCGCGCTCAATCACAAAGTCACCGGGGGTGGTGGTGTTGCCTTCCTTGAAGCCGCGCTGCTCCATCATTTCCTTGAGCTGCGCCAGCATGGCGGGGCTGCCGCACAGCATCACGCGGTCGGTCTCGGGATTCAGCGCGGGCAGGCCCAAGTTTTGTGGGAAGACGTTGTTGTTGATCAGGTCGGTGATGCGGCCTTGGTTGCGGAAAGGCTCGCGCGTCACGGTGGGGTAGTAGTGCAGCTTGCCCTTGACGATCTCGCCCAGGAATTCGTGCTCGGGCAGGTCTTTTTCGAACATGTCCTTGTAGGCCAGTTCTTTGACTTCGCGCACGCCGTGCACCACAACCACGTTGTCAAACTTTTCATACGTTTCGGGGTCGCGGGCGATGGACAGCCAGGGCGCCAGACCGGTGCCGGTGCCGATCATGTACAGGTTTTTGCTGGGTAGCAGATAGTCGATCAGCAGCGTGCCTGTGGGCTTCTTGCCGACGATGATGGTGTCACCCACCTGGATGTGCTGCAGGCGTGAAGTCAGCGGGCCGTCTTCCACCTTGATGGACAGAAACTCCAGGTGCTCTTCGTAGTTGGGGCTGGCAATCGAGTAGGCGCGCAGCAGATTCTTGCCATCCACCTTCAGGCCAATCATGGTGAAGTGACCGTTGGAAAAGCGCAGCGAAGTGTCACGGGTGGTGGTGAAGGAAAACAGGCGGTCGGTCCAGTGGTGCACGGACAAGACGCGTTCTTCGAGAAAAGCACTCATGATGAAAAGAGACGGGTAACGTAAAAACGGGCACAGCCTGCCCGGGCTCAAAAAGCCAGTTGGCGAACCCGGAGGAGCTGCGTATATGCGCAGCGGGTATAGCAGGCCGACTTTTTATATTTCAAACTCGTATTGTCCGAGAAATGCCAGCCCAAAGGGGGCGTTACGGTCTTTGATTTGAGATGGATTAGTAATAAGCAGCTGCACCGCCTGCAAAAGCGACGGAAACCTTGACATTGATTAATGCTCGGATTTAGCATAATGCGCTCGTGCTGGATGCCCAAAGCATCGGCGCCTTTTTTTATCACTAAATATGCTCAAATTGAGTATTAATCGAAATGGTGTGTGCCCCACACCGTGGAGGACGACATATGCAACTGCGCTGGACTTTGCCTGCACTGGCCATGGCCGCCCTGCCCGCATGGGCTGCACCAGGTGTGCTGAAGATTGGGGAGATCAACAGCTACAAAGCCATGCCAGCTTTTCTGGAGCCCTACAAAAAAGGCATGGACTTGGCGGTGGAGCAAATCAACGCCCAAGGCGGCCTGCTGGGCAAAAAGGTGCAACTGGTCATTCGCGATGACAACGGCAACCCCGGCGATGCCGTGCGTGCGGCCGAAGAGCTGTACACCCGCGAGAAGATCGATGTGCTGACCGGCTCCTTCCTGTCCCACGTGGGCATGGCGCTGACCGATTACGCGGGCCAGAAAAAACGCTTCTTCCTGGCCAGCGAAACGCTGACCGACAAGGTGGTTTGGCAAAACGGCAACCGCTATACCTACCGCCTGCGTGGCTCCACCTACATGCAGACTGCCATGCTGGTGCAAGAGGCCAAGAAGCTGAACAAAAAGCGCTGGGCCATCGTCTACCCCAACTACGAATACGGTCAGTCGGCCGTGGCCACCTTCAAAACACTGATGAAGCAGGCCCAGCCCGACATTGAGTTTGTGGCCGAGCAAGCGCCGGCGCTGGGCAAGATCGATGCGGGCTCTGTGGTGCAAGCCATTGCCGATGCCAAGCCCGACGCCATCTTCAACGTGCTGTTCTCGGTCGATTTGGGCAAGTTTGTGCGCGAAGGCAACACACGCGGCCTGTTCAAGGGGCGCGAGGTGGTGGGCCTGCTGTCGGGCGAGCCCGAGTATTTGGATGCCCTGCGCCAAGAAG
>JAFAGF010000122.1 GCA_023422975.1 Pseudomonadota bacterium | reverse complement strand
CAGTACCTGCCTTGGGCGGTGCTCAGCGTGGGTGGGCTCTACGTGCTCTACCGCCTTGGGGCCCGATGGCGCAAAGGGCGCCGCGCAGCGGATGGGCAGTGACGCCTTGTGGGGTGTGTGGCTGGTGATGGGGCAAAGTCACCGTACAGAAAAAATAGAAAAGCCTGTTGCAGGATCGCTGGCAACAGGCTTTTGTTTTTGATAGCTGCCCGCGCTTGGTAAATCAGCGTTAGCGTCCGATTGGGCTGAAATATCCGAAGCGTGGACAAGGGTGCTTGCTGAAAATTTCCGCAAAAGTTTTTTCAGTTGCAGATCAGTGCAGAGCTGCTGTGCTCCTACCGCATGCGCGCGCAAGCGTCGCGTATGCACCTTGGCAGTCCTTCATATTTCCGGCAACTTGTTGGAGCGAAGCGCCAAAGGCGCGAAGTCGAGTTTTGCCGGAAGCCGTCGGCAGACGCGCTTCTTTGGTGACTTTCTTGTCGCGAACAAGAAAGTCACTCGCCTGCCGGTGCGACAGACCGGCTTCTCCCCTCAAAGGCCAAGCATGAGGTTCTAGAAAAATGAAGAAAGTTAAAGTTTTAATAGCTACTAGCGCAATACCCATAAGCGCTAGAGCCATAAAACATCCAAAGCACTTTAAGCGGTGACTGATTCGCCCAGCAGCGCATCCACTGCGGCATGGGCTGCCAGCGTTTCCGCGCAGGCATTGGCGGCTTCCTCGCCCTTCTTCACAAAGTGCGTGCGGAAAAAGCCCAGCAGGTCTTCCGAGGGCTGGAAGTTGTAAGGCGTCAGCGCGACGGAGAACACGGGCACGCCGGTATCCAGCTGCACGCGCATCAGGCCGTCGACCACGGCGGTAGAGACAAACTCATGGTGGTAAATGCCGCCATTCACAATCACGGCGCAGCCAATCACCGCGTCAAACTTGCCCGATTCGGCCAGCTTTTGGGCCATGAGCGGAATTTCAAAGGCACCCGGCACTTCCACCTGGTGGATGCGTGCAGGGGCGGCGCCCAGCTGTTGCAGGCGCTGGGCGGCGGCGTCGCGGGCGTTGTGCACCACGTCGCTGTGCCAGTTGGCGCTGACGATGGCAATGCGGGCCGTGGCCAGCGCGGCCTGGGTGGCGTTGAAGGATTGGGAAGGTGTCAAAGTCTGATTCATGTGTGTCTTTCCAAGACGTTAAACAAATGAATCAGGGCGCGCGAAGGCAGACGCAGTCTGTGCAAGGGCGAGCGTGCTTGTACCGAAGGCAAGCGCAGCTGCGCCCAGCGGCAGGCTGGAGAGCAGGTCTTCACGTATCTCTTTCATCCGGACTGTGACCGTCGGCTCTGGAGTTGCACCAGATCTGCTGACCTTGGCTGGCAGAGCCAACCAAGCGCTCGCGGGCTTGCAGCCAAGGCTGCTTACCGCCGGTGGGGAATTACACCCCGCCCTGAGAACGTATGTCGCCAGCCCGAGAGCTTGGCGACAAAGGTCATTGTAGGCGTGTCGGCATGCCACCACCGGTCGCGCAGGCAACAAAAAACCGCCAACAGATTGCGCTGTGGCGGTTTTTTGTCCGAAGAAACGGCTGAATTACTTCAGCTTGGTTTCCTTGTACTCGACGTGCTTGCGAGCCTTGGGGTCGAACTTCATGATCGACATCTTTTCAGGCATCGTCTTCTTGTTCTTGGTCGTGGTGTAGAAGTGACCTGTGCCAGCAGTCGAAGCCAGCTTGATCTTTTCGCGTCCGCCTTTAGCAGCCATTTTTATGCTCCTTGAGGAAATTAAGCCTGGCCACGAGCACGCATGTCTGCGAGCACGGAGTCGATGCCGTTCTTGTCGATCAAACGCAGGGCAGCGCTCGAAACACGCAGGCGAACCCAGCGGTTTTCGGTCTCAACCCAGAAACGACGGTACTGCAGGTTGGGCAGGAAACGACGCTTGGTCTTGTTGTTGGCGTGGGAAACGTTGTTGCCCACCATGGGCTTCTTGCCCGTAACTTCACATACGCGTGCCATTTGGACACTCCGATATTTGAAACGGCCGCCAACACGGAAATTGCACAGGACGTGCAATGTGCCAGCAGGCCTCACCTCGCCAGTTAAAGGGTGGCGGTAGCCCAAATTTGTGCAGCAGGTGCGGTGCCTAAGCGCCGTCCAATTGCAGCAAAGCCCGCGATTATACGGGCTTTCTGGAAAAAGGCGTGAGACGACAGGGTTTTAGCCTGTCGCCGCGATGCACTTAGGGGCTTATTGGTCGAGGAAGCGCTGCGCGTCCAGCGCGGCCATGCAGCCGGTGCCGGCGCTGGTGATGGCCTGGCGGTACACGTCGTCCTGCACATCACCTGCGGCAAACACGCCGGGCACGCTGGTCTGCGTGGCGTAGCCCTTGCGGCCGCCCTGGGTGACGATGTAGCCGTTTTCCATCTCCAGCTGGCCCTTGAAGATGTCGGTATTGGGCGAGTGGCCGATGGCGATGAAGCAGCCTTGCAGGGCGATGTCTTGGGTAGAGCCGTCTTGGGTGCTCTTGATGCGGATGCCGGTCACGCCAGATTGGTCACCCAGTACTTCGTCGAGGGTGAAGTGGGTCTTCAGCTCAATCTTGCCTTCCTTGACCTTTTCCATCAGCTTGTCCACCAAAATGGGTTCGGCCGTGAACTTGTCGCGGCGGTGGATCAAGGTGACCTTGCTGGCAATGTTGGACAGGTACAGCGCTTCTTCCACGGCGGTGTTGCCGCCGCCGACCACGCACACGGGCTGTTCACGGTAGAAGAAACCATCGCAGGTGGCGCAACCCGATACGCCGCGGCCCATGAACGCTTCTTCCGAAGGCAGGCCCAGGTACTTGGCCGATGCGCCGGTGGCGATGATGAGGCTGTCGCAGGTGTAGGTGCCGCTGTCGCCAGTCAGGGTGAAGGGGCGCTTGGACAGATCCACGCTGTGGATGTGGTCAAACACCATCTGGGCCTTGAAGCGCTCAGCGTGCTCCATGAAGCGTTGCATCAGTTCGGGGCCTTGGACGCCGTTGACGTCGGCGGGCCAGTTGTCTACTTCGGTGGTGGTCATCAGTTGGCCGCCTTGGGCCATGCCCGTCACCAACATGGGGTTGAGGTTGGCGCGCGCAGCGTAGATGGCTGCGGTGTAACCGGCAGGGCCGGAACCCAGAATCAAAACTTTGGCGTGTTGGTTAGTGGACATGTTGCTTTTCGAAGAGAAGGTTGCAGCGCGCGGCGTGCAACACCGTTGAACACTCAAGCAGCCGCTGGACAAGCGTGAAAGCTTGCGCAGGGCAGTCTTGCATTGTAGAAAGCTGGCGTTGTCCTTGGGATGCGTATCTATAAACACGCCCATAGCTTTGTGCTAAAGCATGATGCTTTCATATGACTAGTGCGCTGGGCCCGGTTGTTGCAAGTGCTTGCACTGGTGTTGCAACCGTTTGTGTAACGCACTGCGCGCCTAAGGTAAGCTCCCGTCTGCGTATGACTTATTCCTCCAATGCATTGAACGCAAATTCCAGCAAAACCGCGCCCCGAAATGGTCTGGCGCGCTTTGGTCATGAGATTTGTTTGATCGCAGGGTCGTTAGGCCTGTTTTTTTGGCTGCTGGCGATGTTGAGCTACTCCATCGTCGATCCTGCATGGTCCACCTCGGGCAGCAGCGATGGCGGGCTGGTCAACAACTGGCTGGGCCGCCTGGGTGCCTTGGTGGCAGATGCCTGCTACTTTGGCTTTGGTATGTCGGTGTGGTGGTTGGTGGTGATTGCCATCTATACGCTGGCACGCTCGGCACTGCGCTGGGTGCGTGGCCAAAGCATGTTGGATGTGCCCGTGCAAGAGCGCTTGCAGTGGTGGGCAGGCGTGTTTTTGCTGGTGGGCGTGAGCTGTGCACTGGAGTGGTCGCGCCTGTACCGGTTTGAAGATGTGTTGCCCGGCCATGCAGGGGGGGTGATTGGCTATTCGCTGGGGTTGACCGGCGTGCGCTGGCTGGGTTTTACCGGCTCGGGCCTGATTGGTATCTTGCTGCTGGTGGTGGCGCTGGGGCTGGTGTTTCGTTTCTCCTGGGGGCGTTCTGCGGAGAAATTAGGAGCAATCATCGAAGGCGTGATACGCCTTAGACAGCAAAAACGCGAAAAAGGCAAAGATGTAGCCGAAGGCCGCAAAGCGGCGCAAGAGCGTGCCAAGGTGCTGGAAGAAGAGCGCCATGAACACGAAGATGGCCACCATGAGCCGGTGCTGATCATCACGCCACAGGCACCCCCGGCGGTGCCCAGCGAGCGCGTGGCCAAAGAGCGCCAGCATGCGCTGTTCCAAGATTCGCAAATGCCCGACGTGGGCTTGCCCCAGGTGGATTTGCTGGACGCTGCCCCGGCCAAACAAGAAACGGTGTCGCCCGAGACGCTGGAGATGACCAGCCGCCTGATTGAGAAAAAGCTCAAAGACTTTGGCGTGGACGTGCGTGTGGTGCAGGCCACACCCGGCCCGGTGGTGACGCGCTATGAGATTGAACCCGCCACGGGCGTGAAGGGCTCGCAGGTGGTGAATCTGGCCAAGGACTTGGCGCGCTCGCTGTCGCTGGTGTCGATCCGCGTGATTGAGACCATTCCCGGCAAAAACTACATGGCGCTGGAGTTGCCCAACGCCAAGCGCCAGTCGATTCGCCTGTCGGAAGTATTGGGCTCACAGGTCTACCACGAGGCCAAGAGCCTGCTGACCATGGGCCTGGGCAAAGACATTGAAGGCAAGCCCGTGGTGGCCGACTTGGCCAAGATGCCCCACGTGCTGGTGGCGGGTACCACCGGCTCGGGCAAGTCGGTGGGTATCAACGCCATGATTTTGTCGCTGCTGTACAAGGCAGAGGCCAAGGATGTGCGCCTGCTGATGATCGACCCCAAGATGCTGGAAATGTCGGTTTACGAAGGCATTCCGCACCTGCTGGCCCCCGTGGTGACCGACATGAAGATGGCCGCCAATGGCCTGAACTGGTGCGTGGCCGAGATGGAGCGCCGCTACAAGCTGATGAGCAAGCTGGGTGTGCGCAATTTGGCGGGCTACAACGCAAAGATCGGTGAAGCCAAGGCAAAGGGCGAAATCATTGGTAACCCGTTCAGCCTGACGCCCGAGTCGCCAGAGCCGCTGGATCGCCTGCCGCACATCGTCATCGTGATCGACGAACTGGCCGACCTGATGATGGTGGTTGGCAAGAAGATTGAAGAGCTGATTGCCCGCCTGGCGCAAAAGGCGCGTGCCGCCGGTATCCACCTGATTTTGGCCACCCAGCGCCCTTCCGTGGACGTGATTACCGGTCTGATCAAGGCCAACATTCCGACACGTATTGCGTTCCAGGTGTCATCCAAGATTGATAGCCGAACCGTTCTAGACCAGATGGGGGCCGAAAGCTTGCTGGGCATGGGTGACATGCTCTACATGGCCAGCGGCACCGGCCTGCCCATTCGGGTGCACGGCGCTTTTGTGTCGGACGATGAAGTACACCGTGTGGTGAGTTATTTGAAGGAACAAGGCGAGCCCGATTACATCGAAGGGGTGTTGGAGGCTGCCACGTCGGAAGACGGTGGTGCGGACGGCGAAGGTGGTGAAGGTGGTGAAAAAGACCCCATGTACGACCAAGCCGTGGAAATTGTTTTGAAGGACCGCAAGGCCAGCATCTCGTACGTGCAGCGCAAGCTGCGCATTGGCTACAACCGCTCGGCCAATCTGCTGGAGCAGATGGAGCAGGCGGGCTTGGTGAGCAGCCTCACCAGCAGTGGCCAGCGCGAAGTGCTGGTGCCTGCGCGGCCGGAGTAATTCCTTGCAGCCTTGGCTGCAAGGCGAAAGGAAAATGGATGAAAAAGTCTTTGTTGGCGCTGACTGTGTGGGCCACGTTGCCGGTCGCTGTGTGGGCCGATGGGCTGCAAAGTCTGGAAAACTTCATGCGCACCGCCAAGGCGGGACAGGCACAGTTCACGCAGACGGTGACCGCGCCCGCCAAGGAAGGGCAAACCGCGCGCACCAAGACCAGCAGCGGGCAGTTTGAGTTTCAGCGCCCAGGCCAGTTCAAGTTTGTCTACACCAAGCCGTTTGAGCAAACCATCGTGGCCGATGGCAAGACCGTGTGGCTGTATGACGT
>JAFAGF010000035.1 GCA_023422975.1 Pseudomonadota bacterium | reverse complement strand
GCGCGCACGGCGGTGTCCACCTGCGCTTCAACGGCATCGCCCACCTTCAGGCTGCCGGCTTCCAGCACGCCGTGGTGGCCGAAGACGTCGGCCTTGATCTTCAGGGTGTCTTCCACGGCAAAGCGTGCAACGCCTGCGGCGATCACGCCCTGGTCGCCCACCTGACCGCCGGACTCTGCATAAAAAGGAGTGCTATCCAGCACCACCACGCCGTTTTGGCCAGCTTTCAGCTCAGAAACCGATACACCATCGGCGTACAAAGCTACGATTTTTGCAGCTTCTGCCAGCTTGTCGTAACCAACAAAGGTGTTGCCTTCGCCGGTGTATTCCAGCGCGCGGTCCATCTTGAACTTGCCAGCAGCGCGGGCAGTTTCCTTCTGGTGCTGCATGGCGGCGTTAAAGCCGGCCTCGTCCACCGTCACGCCACGCTCGCGCGCCACGTCGTTGGACAGGTCGAGCGGGAAGCCGTAGGTGTCGTGCAACTTGAAGGCCACATCGCCGGGCAGCACCTTGACGTCGCCCGCCAGGGCACTGTCCAGAATTTCCATGCCGTGGGCCAAGGTCTCGAAGAAGCGCTCTTCCTCGGCCTTGAGCACGCTGGTGATGTGTGCCTCCTGCTCCTTGAGCTTGGGGTAGGCATCGCCCATCTGCACCACCAAGTCGGACACCAGCTTGTGGAAGAAAGGCGTCTTCTGGCCCAGCTTGTAACCGTGACGAATCGCGCGGCGAATGATGCGGCGCTGCACATAACCGCGGCCTTCGTTGGAAGGAATCACACCGTCGGCCACCAGGAAGGAGGTAGCGCGGATGTGGTCAGCAATCACCTTCAGCGAGGGAGTGCTCAGGTCTTCGATATGTGTTTCGCGGCCAGCAGCTTGGATCAGTGCCTGGAACAGGTCGATCTCGTAATTGCTGTGCACGTGCTGCAAGATGGCAGCCAGACGCTCCAGCCCCATGCCGGTGTCCACGCAAGGCGCGGGCAGCTTCACGACAGAGCCGTCTTCCTTCATATCGAACTGCATGAACACGTGGTTCCAGATCTCAATGAAGCGGTCGCCGTCTTCGTCAGGCGAGCCGGGAGGGCCACCGGCAATGTGTTCGCCGTGGTCGTAGAAAATTTCCGAGCAAGGACCGCAGGGACCGGTGTCGGCCATCATCCAGAAGTTGTCGCTCTTGTACTTGCCGCCTTTGTTGTCGCCGATGCGGATGATGCGCTCGGCAGGTAAGCCGATGACGTTCAGCCAGATGTCATAGGCTTCATCATCTTCGTGATAGACAGTAGCCAGCAGCTTCTCGGCAGGCAGACCAAACACCTTGGTCAGCAGCTCCCATCCCCACTCGATCGATTCTTTCTTGAAATAGTCGCCGAAAGACCAGTTGCCCAGCATTTCAAAGAAAGTGTGGTGACGCGCGGTGTAGCCCACGTTTTCCAGGTCGTTGTGCTTGCCGCCAGCGCGCAGGCAGGCCTGCACCGATGTTGCACGGTTGTAGGGGCGCTTGTCCGTGCCCAGGAACACGTCCTTGAACTGCACCATGCCGGAGTTGGTGAACATCAGCGTCGGGTCGTTGCCGGGAACCAGCGAGCTGGACGCGACAACCGCGTGGCCCTTGGAAGCGTAAAAATCCAGGAACGTCTTGCGGATGTCCGCTACGGAAAATTTGGGTGTGCTCATGGAGGAAGTCTTGTCTTTGTGCGCAAACACTGCTGCACGGAAATAGTCTGAGATTATAGGTTTCATGCGCTGCCTGGCGTGGGAGATATCTAATCGCACCGATAGCAGCGCAAGGATGCACCACCATCGCCACTGCTCACCCCCGATTCACAGGCAAAGCACCGAGGCTACGGCGCGAGACAAATTGACGCGCCTCTCCCGTGATAGGGTCATGGAAAGCCAAGCGTTGCGCCAGCAGCAACAGGGGTCGGGAGAAATCACCCTCCGGCGCATCGTCGACCACCGGGTAAAGTCCATCGCCCTTCAACCCTAACCCTAGCGCAGCCATATGCACACGCAACTGGTGCCGTTTGCCACTGACCGGCTCCAGCAGATAACGCGCCCAGTGGGCGTTGTGCTCTAGCACGCGCATGCGTGTCAAACTATTGGGCGCCCCTACAACTTCTTCCATTCGAATGAAGTTGCTGCTTTCTGCCATGCGGCTGGCATGTTCACGGGGAAACGCGATAGCAGGGTTCCACGGTGCAATCGCTTCGTATGCCTTGTGCACGCTGCGCTCTCTGAACAGTGCTTGGTATGCACCACGTTCATGTTTATGGGTGGCAAACAGCACCAAGCCTGCAGTATCCCGATCAATCCGGTGCACGGGCGACAAATCGGGCAAACCCAGTTGGTTTTTCAGCCGAACCAGCAAGGTGTTTTGCAGATAACGGCCTCCGGGGGTAACGGGCAAAAAGTGCGGTTTGTCGGCCACCACGATGTGCTCATCTTGAAACAGGATCTCCGCCTCAAACGGAATGCTGGGCTCTTGCTCTACGCCACGGTAGTAGTAAAGACGCAAGCCACACAAGAGCGGCGTATCTACCTGCACCGGGCGGGCCAACTCATCTACCACCTCGCCTTGCGCCATGCGCGCCTGCCAGGTAGCCCGGGATATGGCCGGCAGTCGCTGCGCCAAATAATCCAAACAACTGCCTTGCCCTTGACTGGGCAGCACCACGCAACTGGGCTTGACGCCATCACGGATTGGCAGCACTTGGGGATCATGGGTGTTGTACATATCAAACCATTGGCAAGCTCTGCATTTCAAGCCAAATTAGCATGAAACGCAGGAACAGCAACCGCTTATAGCTCACATATTATTTGATTTTTGAGCCATGCCTTGCGCCTGCTGCACGATGGCGGCAATCGCTTGCGCCGTGGCTTGGGCAGCCCCTCGGTGCGTCTGAGCAAATGCCAAAGCCGCTTGCCGTGCCCGCGCCAAGCCTTCGGCATCACGAGCCAAAGCTGTGGCCAATTGCACGCCCTGCTCCATATCCAGCACACGGAAAGCCGCCCCCACCTCGCACGCCGTTTGCGAGGCCTGCGCAAAATTAAAGGTGTGCGGCCCAAGCACCATGGGGCAACCACAAGCCGCCGCTTCAATCAAGTTTTGCCCACCCAGTGGTTCAAAGCTGCCCCCCAGCAAACCAATGTCTGCTGCCGCGTAGTACGCGGGCATTTCTCCCACGCTATCGCCCAGCCACACATCCACATCGGCAGGAGGCTGGCCACTGCTCCACTGGCTTCGGCGAGACACGCGCAGCCCTGCTTGCTCCAACATGCGGTGCACTTCATCAAAACGCTGCGGATGGCGCGGCACAATGAGCCACTGGCACTGCCCGGCAACCCCATGAAACTGGCGCCCCGCCCACTGCGCCACCCACTGAGCTTCTTCGCCTTCGCGTGAACTAGCCACAATCACTACAGGCTTGCTGCTGGCTGCGCGCCACGCAGCGCCTTGTGCGCTCAACACGCTATCGGGCTCCACATCAAATTTCAAATTACCCAGCACCGCGTGCACGGGAGCACCCAAGCTGCGCAAGCGCTGTGCATCTTCTTCGGTTTGCGCCCACACGGCATGCAAAGCGCTGTAAACCGGAAAAAACAACGCAGGCCAGCGCTGTGCACCCGTTTGCGATTTGGTGTTCAAGCGCGCATTTGCCACCACCAAAGGCACCTGGGCTTTGCGGCAAGCCATGACCAGATTCGGCCAGACTTCAGTTTCCATCAGCACACCCACAGCAGGCTGGAATTGGCGCACAAAACGCTGCACCGCTTTGCGGCTGTCCCAAGGCTGCCACACCTGCAGATCTCCCGGCTGCAGCAGCTTTGCACCTTCTTCCCGCCCGGTGGCGGTTCCGTTCGTCAGCAGCAAGCGCATGCCTGGCATGGCTGTGCGCAGCGCTTTAATCAGCAAGGCTGCCGCGCGCGTTTCCCCCAATGACACGGCGTGTACCCACACCCACTGCCCTTGGCCGTCATGCCCCAGATCTCGAGGGCTGTAACAGCCAAAGCGCTCAGGCACCGCCTGTGCATAGCCCGGTTCAGCCTGCGCCCGGCGGCGCAGCTTGCGTTTGAGCATAGGCTGAGCAGCCCATGCCAGTACGGAATAAGCAGCCAAACTCCAATTCATGCTGTGTGCTTCTTTATCTTGACTTGCAACTAGTGTGCTGCGCTACCCACTTGGGCACCGGGTTTCACGCGCTCCAGCAAAGCCAGCATCTGGGCCTCTATACGGTGCAAAGCTGCCTGCGTATGCCCTTCAAACCGCAACACCAGCACCGGGGTCGTGTTGCTGGCGCGAATCAAACCAAAGCCATCTGCCCAGTCCACGCGCAGACCATCGATGGTGCTGATTTGTGCGCTGGCATCGAATACCTCGGGCGCCAGCGCTTGCAGCTGTGCAGTCAGCGCATGGGGTTCTCCTTCTGCGCAAGCGACATTCAACTCGGGCGTAGAAAAGCTGGTGGGTAGTGCATTCAAAACAGCGCTGGGGTCTTGCTCTCGACTCACAATCTCCAGCAAGCGGCAGCCTGCATAGGTACCATCGTCAAAGCCGTACCAGCGTTCTTTAAAGAAAATATGGCCGCTCATTTCTCCGCCCAGCGGCGAGTCCAGCTCCCGCATGCGGGCCTTCACCAACGAGTGTCCGGTTTTGTACATTTCAGGCACGCCACCCGCCTCACGGATCGCAGGCGCCAAGCGCTGTGTGCACTTCACGTCAAACAAAATCGTTGAACCAGGCACACGCGAGAGCACGTCTTTGGCAAAAAGCATCATCTGGCGATCGGGGTAAATGGTCTGACCATCTTTGGTCACAATGCCCAAGCGGTCACCATCGCCGTCAAAGGCCAGCCCCAACTCTGCATCGGTCTCTTGCAAGGCTTTGACGACATCGCGCAAATTCTCAGGCTTGCTGGGATCTGGATGGTGATTGGGGAAATTGCCATCCACTTGCGAAAACAACTCCAGCACATCACAGCCCAGCGCACGGAAAATTGCCGGCGCGGTGGCACCCGCAACGCCATTGCCGCAATCCACCACAATCTTGATGGGGCGTGCCAACTTCACATCGCCCACAATGCGTGCGGTGTAATCTGTCAGCACATCGGCATGGCGAATACTGCCGCCCTCTTGCAAGCGCCAGCTTTCTGTTTCAATGGTCTGGCGCAGCGCCTGAATTTCAGGCCCATAAATCGCGCGCCCTGCAAGCACCATTTTGAAACCGTTGTAATCCTTCGGGTTGTGGCTACCGGTGACCATGATGCCGCTGCGACACAAAGTGCTGGCGGCAAAGTACAGCATGGGGGTGGTACACATACCCACATCAATCACCTCCACGCCCACATCTACAAGCCCGGCCATCAACGCCTGGCTCAAGGCAGGCCCCGACAGTCGACCATCTCTGCCTACGGCGACCACACACTCACCTTCAGCCAATGCCGCCATACCAAAAGCACGGCCAATGCCGCGTGCTACCGCTTCGGTCAGCGTAGCGGGCACCACCCCACGGATGTCGTATGCCTTAAAGATAGAAGCAGCAATCTGCACGGTAAACCCCTTAGCGGTTGTTCCAAAAAAAACGAGGCACCTTTATGTGCCTTCGCGCATTTTAGTAGCCTCCCGCACCCTCCCTCAGATGAGCAAAGTAATGCTTGCCTCCGATATAAAAAACAAGTTGTTACAAGGGAATTCCCTTCTAGCCACCTCCGATGTGCATCCGCAGCATGCAAGGCTGTTCCAACAGATCCGACGGTCATGCCCGCTTTCCGTAGTTTTCTTCTTTCTCCGTTTCAATCCATTTTTATGGCATGGTGCCTTGCGATTGCCGTGGCGGTAGGTCTGCCACTAGCTTGGCAACTGCAGCAGTGGCCCGCTGACATGTCCGCATTTTGGGGAGAGCGCTGGCAATGGCTGAGCTTGCCATGGGCATCAGTCATTGGCATTTGGGTCGGTATTGCTTGGATGCGTCAAGCAGCCATTGCACAGAGCAAGCATGTTGCCCATGCCATCTACAGCGCGGCGTATCGAACGTTGCCTGATGCTGCTGGCATCACCTCGCTCAAAGACGGGCGATTCATTGATGTGAACCCTGCGTTTTGCAACATGCTGGGCCTTCCGCATGACCGCATCATCGGACACACCAATGCCGAGCTTTCGGTATATGCCACGCCCTACGAACGCACCAAACTACTGGATGAACTGGCTGTGCACGGACAAGTGGACCGTATGCGCATCCTGTGCCAATCACATGGAGAACTTGTTCCTGGAACCATTTCCGCTGTCAATATTGAAGTCCAGAGTGAGCCATGCATGCTCTTTGTCTTTCACGACATGCGTGAGCACGAGAAAGCTGTACATGATCTCCACGCTTTCAACCGCTTGCTCCAGCAAGCAGGTCATCTTGCCAAGCTCGGCGCCTGGGAAGATCGCAGGGGTGACGGCTTGGTGTACTGGTCAGATGTCTGCTATGACATTCATGGGCTGGCGCGCAACAGCCCGCTGCCCAAGGACTATCTCAACACCTTCGTTGCCCCAGAGCACCGTGATCGCATGCGAAGCCAGTTGCAACATTGTTTGCGCGCACGCAAAGATTGGGAGTTGGAAATTCAAATCATCCGCGCAGATGGTCGCAAGCTGTGGGTACGTTCCCGCGGAGAAGCAGTGCTGGATGCGGATAACAAGATCATTTCCATGCGCGGTGTCATGCAGGACATTGATGAGCACAAGCAGCAGGAGGAATCCATCCTCGAACGCGAGGCCCTGCTCTCCGTGACCTTGGAAGCGGCTGCACTAGGTCGTTGGGACTGGAATTTGCATAGCGGCACGATCACCGGCGACTTGTTTTGGTGCACCCTTAATAGCCTTCAGGCGTTTGTAGGCCCCTCCAGCCTTGGTCAAGCGCAACACAGTTGGCACTGGACTGAAATCATGGGCAGCCACGATGTGCCGCGCTGCAACGCAGAGCTTATGCGGCACATTGAATCGCCTGAGGACGGACCTTTTGACATCACATGGAGACTTCAGCCCGCAGCAGGCCCATCACGCTGGCTGCGCTCTATCGGTAAAGTCGTTAGTTACGATTTGCATGGCATAGCCATGCGTATGCTGGGGGTTTGTTTGGATGTCACTGCCCAGCAAGAGCAAAAACACAGCCTTCAGCAGCTCGCACACTTTGACCCACTGACCGGGCTAGCCAATCGCGTAGAGCTTGCTGCACGCCTCAATGAATCACTGGGCTTAACGCGTCAATCTGTACATATTTTGGGTGTGGTGTATCTGGATCTGGATGGCTTCAAACCCATCAATGACCAGTTGGGGCATGCAGCGGGCGACAAGCTGCTGGTGCTGGTCGCCAAACGCCTACAGCATGCATTGCGCGCCCATGACTGTGTTGCCCGTTTTGGTGGGGATGAGTTTGTTTTGCTCATCAACCAACTGAATTCACGCCTTGAGTGTGAAGCATTGCTACAACGCATCATGGGCAGCATCTCGCGCCCATACACCTTGGATGGGACGCACGTTCAAATCACCGCCAGCATGGGCTACACCTTGTACCCAGAAGATGAAAGTGATGCCGATACCCTGATCCGGCATGCTGACCAAGCCATGTACCAAGCCAAGCAATCCGGGCGCAACAGGGTTCAAGCCTTCGATGCCATGCTGGAGCGCAGCCAACGTGAAAATCATGTCAAGAACATGCGCATTCAAGAAGGCTTGGAAAACGGCGAGTTCACGCTCTATGTACAACCCAAAGTGGATATGCAAAAACGCAGTGTCATCGGCGTTGAAGCACTGGCGCGCTGGCACAACCCTACGCAAGGTCTACTGACTCCATACAGCTTCCTTCCCCAAATTGAAGGCACTGCACTTGAAATTCCATTTGGCCAATGGGTGCTACACAGTGCCCTCTACACACTGCAGCTCTTTTTAAAAGAGGGCCTTCGTATCCCGGTTGCGGTCAATATCTCCGCCCAACATTTGCAGCAAAAAGGGTTTACTCAGTGGATCACTAATTTACTTTCTAGCCACCCTCACATTCCTGCCAGTCTGTTAGAGATAGAAATCACTGAAAGCGCAGCCCTCTATGACATCCAACACGTCAGTGCAGTATTAAAAACTCTTAGAGAGCTGGGCCTTCGCGTGTCACTGGATGATTTTGGTACTGGTTACTCTTCACTCACTTACTTAAGAAGCCTTCCACTTGACTGCCTCAAAATCGATCGCAGCTTTGTGCGTGACATGCTCAGCGACCCAGCAGACTTTGCCATCGTGCGCGGCGTAGTGAGTCTCGCGAAATCATTTGGCTATCAAGTTATCGCAGAAGGAGTTGAAAGCATCGCGCAATCTGCCAGCCTCGAACAAATGGGCTGCCACCATTTACAAGGCTATTTGTTTGCACAACCAATGCCTGCCACCGAGTTTCCTCATTGGCTCAACAACTGGGGAACATCTCACAAACCTCAGGTTTCTGAAGAAACTTGAACTGCCATGCAACAATAAAACAAGGCGCTTTAAGCGCCCTGTTTTATTGCTTCGTACGACCATCAACACAATCAGGCACCCAGCAGCTCTTTCACCTGCGCCAAAGCTGTTGGATCTTCCATGGTGGTCAAATCTCCAGGATCTCTTCGCTCAGCAACCGCCTGTAGTGCCCGACGCAATAATTTGCCACTACGTGTTTTGGGTAAAGCCGTCACAAACAAAACACGGGAAGGTCGAGCGACCGCTCCAAGCTGACTGTCCACCAGCTTCATCACCTCGGCCTCCATCTGTGCCTGCTGTTGTGCATCGGCGACCTTGCTGGCGTCACGCATGACCGCAAACGCCATGGCGGCTTGTCCTTTGAGGCTATCTGCCACACCCACTACTGCCACTTCCGCGACTTCAGGGTGTGCAGAAATACTTTCCTCAATTTCTCGGGTGCCTAAACGGTGACCAGCCACATTAATCACATCATCGGTGCGCCCCAAAATAAAGTGATAGCCCTGCGCATCGCGAATACCCCAATCAAATGTGCTGTAAATCAGCTTTCCAGGGATGCTTTGCCAGTAGGTTTTGACGAATCGCTCGTTATCCCCCCAGACCGTTTGCATACAGCCAGGCGGCAGGGGGCCTTCAATTGCCAGTACCCCTTTTTGATTGGCCTCATGCAACTCCCCACCAGTTTTATCGTCAATCAGTTTGACGTTGTAGCCATACACCGCCTTCCCTGGACTACCAAACTTACTGGCCTGCTGCTCCACCCCGTTGCATAGCGTCATGATGGGCCAGCCAGTTTCTGTCTGCCAATAATTGTCAATAATTGGCACCTGAAGTGCATCACTGATCCATTGGGCTGTCGGTTCGTCCAGCGGCTCCCCAGCCAGCCACAGCGCCTGCAAGCTGGAAAGATCATATTGACGCAAATAAGCGGGATCGTGCTTTTTCAACACGCGCACTGCTGTCGGTGCTGAAAACATATGCGTGATGCGATACTTCTCCACCAAACTCCACCAAATACCAGCATCAGGACGAATAGGCAGCCCCTCATAGAGTATGGTTGCCATTCCTGCAATCAATGGCGCATAGATGATGTAGCTATGCCCAACCACCCAACCAATATCGCTGGTACAAAAAAAAGTTTGTCCAGGCTTGGCATTGAAGATGTGCGGCATGCTCGCAGCCAACGCCACCGTATATCCGCCGGTATCCCGCTGTACCCCTTTCGGTTTTCCTGTTGTGCCACTGGTGTACAGGATGTAGCTTGGATCTGTGGACTTCACATTTGTGCAAGGCACTTGAGCATCCATGACCTTGGCGCGTAAATCTCCCCATAAATGATCTCGTCCAGCCCGCAAGTCCATGGCAGCCAAACCGCGATTCGCCAAAATCACCGCCTGCGGCTTGTGGGCACTTAACTCCAATGCTTCATCCAGCAAAGGCTTATAAGGCACCACACGTCCACCGCGAGAACCCGCATCTGCACTCACAATGACCTTGGGCTTGGCATCATCGATACGCAATGCCAAAGAGACTGAAGCAAAACCACCAAACACCACGCAGTGGATTGCGCCCAATCGCGCACATGCCAGCATTGCAAAAACAGCTTCTGCAATCATGGGCATATAAATTTGCACACGATCGCCCTTTTCCACGCCAAAAGACTGGAGCACCGCCGCCATACGCTGCACTTCCGCATGCAAATCGCGATAGGTATAGGTTTTTTCTGTATTCGTTTCTGTCGACACTGCAATCAACGCTGGCTGATCTGCTCGATCCTTCAAATGCCGATCCACCGCGTTATGGCACAAGTTGAGTTGCCCATCTGCAAACCACTGCACAAACGGAGGATTGCTGTAGTCGCAGATTTTTTCTGGCACCTTTGCCCAGTCGACCAAATGAAGCTGCTCTTGCCAAAACGCGTCACGCGCTTGTGGATCTATGGAGCGATGGTGAAACTCTGCAAATCCTGACATCGTGTCTGCCTCTTAATCGTTTTATATAAAACTTATTATTCATTGAGCTCTTTCGGCAAGCTGACATGAATGTCTGTGCAAATTTCCGGCATCAAAGTAATAAAAAGAATGAAGAAGCAGCCATGCATGCTTATTTTTTTGCAAAATACCTGTCAGTATTGACTCTTAAGCTCTTTATTACTTTACAAGCAGCGATAAAATCTGTGTCTTTCCATTGACAATGTCTTTGCCTTTAAGCCATTGCTAACCTTTTTAAACACCATTAGATGACTACTTACAAAGAACTACTGGCTCAGCGCGCAGAACTGGAAAAGCAAATTGAAGCAGCACGCAAAGAAGCTCTGTCTTCCGCTATTGCCCAAGTACGTGCCATCGTCACTGAATACGAATTGACCGAAGAAGACGTTTTCTCCAAGAAAACAACGCGCACAGCTTCCACAGGCCACAAGACGGTTGCCCCCAAGTACCGCGACCCCATCACCGGCGCAACCTGGACTGGCCGCGGCAAGCCACCACTGTGGATTGCTGGCCAAGATCGCTTGAACTTCCTTATTGAAGACCAAGCCGCGTAATCAGCCTCCACATCTACGCAATAAAAAAGCCCAAGGCATTCGCCTTGGGCTTTTTTATTGAACTAACGCTAGGCAACCCACGTTACATACGAAATACTTCCAGCGTCCGGCCCAGCACGGCTGCGTTGCTGCTCATGCCTTGCGCCGCTTCGGCAGACTCTTCTGCCTGGCGCGCATTCTCTTGCGTCACCATGTCTAAGTCATTCAAAGCTGCGTTGACTTGGCCAATGCCCGACGCTTGGTTGCGCGTTGCATCCCCCATCGCACGCATCAAGTGGCTCACATGCGCAACGGCCTGCACCACATCACCGATCGTATGGCTTGCACCTTGCATCCCCTCCACGCCCTGGGTAATTTGCGCATTCGAGTCTGAGATCAAACGGCGAATTTCACCAGCAGCCTGCGCACTGCTTTGCGCCAAGGCTCTCACTTCGCCTGCAACCACCGCAAACCCACGCCCCTGCTCACCTGCACGCGCAGCCTCCACCGCTGCATTCAATGCCAAGATATTCGTCTGGAATGCAATGGATTCAATCGTGGCAATGATTTGCCCCATTTGCTGCGATGACTGGCGCATGCTTTGCACCAAGCTTCCCACGCTATCCATTGCATGACCACCCTGCGTCGCAAGCTGTGCACTTTTTTCACTCTCTTGCATCACATCGTGCGTGGTTTGCTGAGATTCCACCACCGTCTGCGCAAGCACCTGCATGGTGCTTGCCGTTTCCTGCAGTTTGCTGGCTTGTATATCTGTGCGTTGCGCCAAGTTACTGGTCCCAGCAGAAATGCTGCGCGACAAATGCGTGAAGCTGTTGATCTCGTGGCGCGCATCACCAACCACCGCACGCAGGTTGATGTGCACTTGGTGCAAACGCTCCATCAGCAAAGCCATGGGGTGCCGCCCTTGCAGCAAATCAGGTAATCGGCCATTGAGCTGACACCCTGCCAGCTCTTTAGCCAACGCATTGATTTGCTCAAACGGCTGCGTCACACGCGCACTCAACCGCCAGAGCGCCACAGCCATCAAGCTTGCCAACAATACCGCCTGCACAGCCAACTGCCACACCTGCACCCACCCCATCCAAGGGAAAGCAAGTGCCACTGCAAAAATTGGCAACATCATCCAGGCCATACGGCTGGTAAAGCTCAATCGCTGCAGTTTCCCAAAATGATTGCGCAACCCGGCGCGGCGGACGTGGCCCGCATGCAGGCTAATTTCTGGTTGGCTTTGGCCGCGCTGCGCATGCAACTTGGTATACAGCGTCTGCGCCGCCTGGACCTGCTCCCGGGTGGGTTTGGCCCGGACCGACATATAGCCCACAGGCTTGCCGTTTTGCACAATCGGCGTGACATGGGCCTCTACCCAATAAAAACTACCGTCCTTGCGGCGGTTTTTCACCATCCCCTTCCAGCTACGGCCATGACCAATCGTGGCCCACATATCGCGAAATGCCTCGGAAGGCATATCAGGGTGGCGCACCATATTGTGTGGCTGCCCCATCAGCTCCTGCATGCTGTAGCCGCTCACGCGCTCAAATGCCGCATTGCAATGGGTAATGTGACCTCGGCTGTCCGTAGTAGACATCAGCAGCTCATCGGCGGGGTAATCAAACTCTCGATCAAATACTGGCAAATTTTCGCGCATACCTAGCTTTTCCAAGCTGCTGTCGCCATGCATCCATGCTCTAGAAGAGTGCGTGCAGCCTAATTTTCACAACCATTTTTAGCAGCCGTGATGCTAACGAGATTGCAATCATTTATGACCTTAAACACAAAATCTTTTTAAAAGGATGCCGACCAGTTGCGCCAAAACAAGAACCACGGATTCACCGGCGCAAAGACACCACAAACCATGCTCTTGAGCGCCATCGCATAGAAAGCACTGCTTCGCTGCTGCACCGCCAACGCGTGCACAAACAAAAAAGCCTTCTGATTTTTCAATCAGAAGGCTGTTTGTTTGGTCGGCGTGGCGGGATTCGAACTCGCGACCCCTTGCACCCCATGCAAGTGCGCTACCAGGCTGCGCTACACGCCGAAGCCTCAGATTATATCTCGGTTTTTACACCCACTTTACAAAACACTGAGGATTCTTGAAAGTGAAATGACTGGAAGTTTCCCTCAAGTCGTTTTCGATACATTGGTCGGCGTGGCGGGATTCGAACTCGCGACCCCTTGCACCCCATGCAAGTGCGCTACCAGGCTGCGCTACACGCCGAAGCCATGATTGTAATCCAGTTTTTGTAGCATCCGAGGCAAGTCAGACGCCGCAAACCACAGATTTCAACCAGATCCTTTGAAATCAAGGACCTAGCCCTCCACTCAGCCCTGGATCTGCTCCTTGAGCTTGGTGCTGGCATGGAAAGTCACTACCCGGCGCGCTTCGATCGGGATCAATTCACCGGTGCGGGGATTGCGCCCTGGACGTGGCGCCTTGGTGCGGATCTGGAAATTACCAAAGCCCGAAAGCTTCACTTCTTCACCCTGCACCAGGCTTTGCGAGATCAGGTCAAAGTAAGCATCCACCATATCTTTGGCTTCACGCTTGCTTACCCCCAACTGGTCAAACAGCAAATCGGCCAACTGTGCCTTGGTCAAAGCACCCGCTGCGTCCAACTCGCCGAGCATCAAAACTTTGCTTGCTTCCATCTCTTTACCTCAACCACGCAAACGCGCTTGCAATTGAGACTGCAGCGCGGCAATCGCACCTTGCATGGCGGTGTCAATTTCCACATCGCTCAACGCAGCATCATCACGTCCCAGCGTCAAACGCACCCCCAGGCTCTTCTCGTCTTGCGCCAAGCTGCCGGGTGCGGCTTCTTCACCCGCCTTGAGCTTTTTGGGGCGGAACACGTCAAACAACACCGCATTGCGCAAGATACCACCTTGCACGCCTGCTGCC
The DNA here is from genome assembly GCA_023422975.1 of Pseudomonadota bacterium. Lineage (GTDB taxonomy): Bacteria > Pseudomonadota > Gammaproteobacteria > Burkholderiales > Burkholderiaceae_C > Comamonas. The sequence goes on along the minus strand of JAFAGF010000035.1, from coordinate 4,045 downwards.
ACGGCGGCCATCACTTGCGCGTGGGTCACACTTTCCTTGACGACCACAGCAATATCACGCTCCACAGCTTGGTGCTTGGAGACCGCCTGGAACACCGGCACTTCACGCGCCAGCACGGCATTGAGCTCCAGCTCAAACATCACGGGCGCTTGGGCCAGATCCCATTCTTGGCGCCACTTGGGGTGCAACTCACCCACGAAACCAATGGCTTGGCCATTCAACACCACACGGGCGCAGCGACCAGGGTGCATCGCAGGGTGCTCAGCCGCTTCAAACACGGGCTTCAAAGGTGCCAACAAGGCTTCCACATCGCCCTTGACGTCGTAAAAATCGACCTTGGCATCTTGAATGCCCCACTGCTGCTGGGCAGCCGCACCATAGGCCAAACCGGCCACGCGCATGGGTTGGTCAAAGCCCTTCACTGTGGTGTCAGACTCGACCACGCTGTCGTCGCGCAAGAATACGCGGCCCAGCTCAAACACGCGCACACGGGGTGCCTTGCGGTCCACGTTGAACTTGAGCACTTGCATCAGCGAGCCCAGCAGGCTCGATCGCATCACGCTCAGTTGGCTGGCAATGGGGTTGAGCAGCTTGATGGGGTTGGTGTTACCCGCCAACTCTGCCTCCCACTTGGCTTCCACAAAGCTGAAGTTGATGGTTTCTTGGTAGCCCAGCGCGGCCAATTCATGGCGCACCGCGTAAGGGCTGCGCTTGTTTTCAGCACGCAGCTTGGGGCTGATGGGCGCCAAGGGCTTGCTGGTGGGCAAGTTCTCGTAGCCAATCATGCGCGCCACTTCTTCGATCAAATCTTCTTCCAGATTGATGTCAAAGCGGAAAGTGGGCGCTGTCACGCTGATCACGCCTTCACTGGCCACGGTAGCAGGCAATCCCAGACCGTTGAGTGCATCCAAGCACTGCTGCTGGGTCACGGCCATGCCAATCACCTTGGCCGCACGCGCCACGCGCAGCTGCACCGGCTTAGGCTGGGGCATATTGGGCTTGTGGTCGTCGATGGCGCACACTTGCGTCTCGGGCGTGCCGCAAATCTCCAGCACCAACTGGGTGATGCGTTCAATGTGCTCCACGGTGAACTCAGGATCCACACCACGCTCAAAGCGGTGACCCGCATCGGTCGAGAAGTTGAAATGGCGCGAACGGCCCGCCACTGCCTTAGGAAACCAGAAAGCCGCTTCGATGTAGATGTGCTTGGTGTCGTCCGACACCGCCGTCGCATCGCCACCCATGATGCCTGCCAAGGACTCGACTTCCTTGTCGTCCGCAATCACGCCCACCTTGGTGAAGTTGTCAAACTTCACGGTGTTGCCATTGAGCAGCTTGAGGGTTTCACCATCTTGGCCCCAACGCACGGTCAAACCGCCGTGGATCTTGTCCAAGTCAAAAATGTGGCTGGGACGACCCAACTCAAACATCACATAGTTAGAGATATCCACCAAAGGCGACACCGAGCGCTGACCGCAGCGTGCCAGACGGTCCACCATCCACTGGGGCGTCTTCACTTGGGTGTTCACGTTGCGCACAATGCGACCCGAAAAGCGTCCACACAGGTCGGTCGCTTCAATCTTCACGGGCAGCTTGTCTTGCGCGGCCACCGCAGCTTGCGGGTAGTCAATGGCTTGCAAAGGCGCGCCGGTCAGGGCCGACAGTTCGCGGGCAATGCCATACACGCTCAGGCAATGGGCCAAGTTGGGCGTCAACTTCAGCGTGAACAAAGTGTCATCCAAGTTCAGGTATTCGCGGATGTTTTGACCCAAAGGTGCGTCCAAAGGCAGCTCCAGCAAGCCGCCTGTGTCTTCATCAATGCCCAGCTCCTTGGCTGAGCACAGCATGCCGTAGCTGGGCACACCGCGCAGCTTGCCGATCTTGATCTTGAATGGCTTGCCATCGGGGCCAGGAGGCAACTCGGCGCCCACGGTCGCGCAAGGAATGCGAATGCCCACGCGCGCATTGGGCGCACCGCACACAATGTTCAGCAGCTCCGTGCCACCCACGTCCACCTGACACACGCGCAGGCGGTCCGCATCGGGGTGTTGCACAGCTTCTTTGATTTCTCCGACCACAATGCCAGTAAAGGCAGGGGCCACGGGGTCCAGCTCTTCCACTTCCAAACCAGCCATGGTCAAGGTGTCGGCCAGCTGCTGGGTGGTCAGATTGGGGTTGCAGTATTGGCGCAACCAAGATTCAGGAAATTGCATAGTCAGAACTCTTTGGCTTTGTGGCCAGCGCCCTCTTCTTTGGCTTGAGGCTGTCGCTGGCCGGACTGCGTATCTTCAAAAACAGAGCTGTTAGCGCTTATCTACATTGGCTTTCAGCATCAAACCTATCTGAAAGCCTTTACTACCATGCGCTAGCAGCTCCTATTTATGGCTTACTGGAACTGCGACAGGAAACGAATGTCACCATCAAAGAACAAGCGCAAATCGTTCACGCCATAACGCAGCATGGTCAGGCGGTCGGGGCCCATGCCAAAGGCAAAGCCGATGTATTTTTCAGGGTCCAAGCCCATGTTGCGCACCACGTTGGGGTGCACTTGGCCCGAGCCAGCCACTTCCAGCCACTTGCCCGCCAAGGGGCCGCTTTGGAACTGGATGTCGATTTCGGCCGAAGGCTCGGTGAACGGGAAGAAGCTGGGGCGGAAGCGCAGCACCAAGTCGTCCGACTCAAAGAAAGTCTTGCAAAAATCGGTGAACACGACCTTCAAGTCCTTGAAGCTCACGTTCTCGCCAATCCACAGGCCTTCGCACTGGTGGAACATGGGCGAGTGTGTCGCATCCGAGTCCACACGGTAAGTGCGGCCGGGGGCAATGACGCGGATCTCAGGCATACCTTGGCCTGCATCGATCGCATTGCGGTATTTTTTCACGTGCTGCACCGCGTGACGCACCTGCATGGGGCTGGTGTGCGTGCGCAGCAAGTTGGGCGCGTGCTCGGTGCCGCCTTCCACGTAGAAGGTGTCATGCATCGAACGCGCGGGGTGGTCTTCGGGCGTGTTCAACGCCGTGAAGTTAAACCAGTCGGATTCAATCTCGGGGCCTTCGGCCACATCAAAGCCCATCGAGCCGAAGATGCCTTCAATGCGCTCCATGGTCACGGACACAGGGTGCAAACCACCGGTGCCACGGCGGCGGCCGGGCAAAGTCACATCCAGCACTTCGGCCTTCAAGTGAGCTTCCAGCTCCGCGTCGGCCAGTGCTTTACGGCGGGCCGTCAAAGCCGCTTCAATGGCTTGCTTGGCCACGTTGATGGCAGCGCCGCGCGACTTTTTCTCTTCGACGGAAAGCTGCGCCATGCCCTTCATGAGCTCAGTCATCTTGCCCGACTTGCCCAAAAACTGCGCCTTGGCGTTTTCCAGATCAGCGGGGGTGTGGGCCTGCGCAAACAGCTGCTGCGCGCTTTCGACCAGAGAATCCAACTCGTTCATATCGACTCTTTATCGACTTATAAAAATAAACAAGGGCTAGTGCCTTTTCAAGCCCTAGCCCTTGCCGTTTGTGCGCTAGCAGCTACTCAAAGAATAGCTACACACCGTTAACTTAAGCAGCCAGCTTGGCCTTCACTTGGTCAACGATAGCTGCAAAAGCAGCCTTGTCGTGCACAGCGATATCGGCCAGCATCTTGCGGTCGATTTCGATGGCTGCCTTCTTCAGGCCGTTGGCGAACTGGCTGTATGTCAGACCCAATTCACGAGCAGCGGCGTTGATACGGGCAATCCACAACTGGCGGAACACGCGCTTCTTGTTACGACGGTCACGGTATGCGTATTGACCGGCCTTCATCACCGCCTGCTTGGCGACGCGGAAGACGTTACCGCGGCGACCGCGGAAACCCTTAGCAAGATTCAGAACTTTTTTGTGACGGGCACGGGCCGTTACACCACGTTTGACGCGAGGCATGTATTTTCTCCTTGTTCGTCAGTGAATTACAGACCAGCGCCAGGCAACATCTTTGCGATGGAGCCCATATCGCCTTCATGCACGGAGGTAATGCCACGCAGGTGGCGCTTATTCTTCGTGGTCTTCTTGGTCAA
>JAFAGF010000001.1 GCA_023422975.1 Pseudomonadota bacterium | reverse complement strand
GCTTCCAACGCCTCGGGCTCCAGCTCTTCGGCCGAACGGTTCAGGTGCACAAACATGCCCCAGCCAAACAGCATGACGCCCACACCCGCCATCAGCGCGGCGGCGTACAGCAGGTGCTGGGGCGTTTCCTGCCCCTTGAAGGTGGCGATCAAAGCCTCAATCGCCAGCGCCACAACCACCACCACCAAAAAACGCGACAAAAACCGGCGCACGCGCGTGGGCCCTGCAATGCTGGCGTCGCGCACCACCTCCTCTTCCACCACGGTCTGGCTGATTTGCAACGCCACCACCGCGGCGGCCAGCACGCCCATCACTTCCACCATGTGCAACGTGGCGTTGTCACCCAAGCCATGGGCCCACAAGCTCCAGCCCTTGCTGGCGGCAATCCACAGCAGCCCCATAGAGACCAAGGCAAACAACAAGGCCATCAACGCATGGACGCAGACAAACAAGGTGTGAACAGCTTTCATGCCAAAACTCCCGCAACAGCAAAGCGCCCATCATCTGCGCAGCACCGCATACCCCGGGTAGGACAGCGCTGCAAGCCAAACACCCACAGTTTCTGCGCAGTGCCACACGCTCTACACTGGAGGCATTCCGCCCACCTTATAAAAACAAGAGCAGCTAGCGCTCGTCTATGCTCAACTTCAGATACAAAGCCATTTGAAGTCCAAGCATACGGCGCGCAAACAGCTACTTTTTCAGGAGTTCTCCATGTCTACCCCTTTTGAACTGGTCAATGCCCACGCCTGCTTTGGCGGTGCCCAGCGCTACTACCAGCACGACTCGCGCGAGATTGGTCTGGCCATGAAGTTCTCGGTCTACCTGCCACCCAAGGCCATCATGGGCGAGAAAGTGCCCGCCCTGCTGTTCCTCGCTGGCCTGACCTGCACCGAAGAAACCTTCATGGTCAAAGCCGGCGCCCAGCGCATGGCTGCTGAGCTGGGCCTGGCCCTCATCACCTGCGACACCAGCCCGCGTGGCGCCAAGGTGGTCGGTGAAGCCGATAGCTGGGACTTTGGCGTGGGCGCAGGCTTTTACCTGAACGCCCAGCAAGCGCCGTGGGAGCGCAACTGGCGCATGGAAAGCTACCTCATCGATGAGCTGCTGCCCATGCTGGGCCGCTACCTGCCGATTGACATGCAGCGCTTGGGCATCTTTGGCCACAGCATGGGCGGCCACGGCGCACTCACACTGGCGCTGCGCCACCCGGGCAAGTTCCAAAGCGTCTCGGCCTTTGCCCCCATCGCCAACCCCAGCAACTGCCCTTGGGGCGAAAAAGCCTTCACCGGCTATCTGGGTGACAACCGCGCCGTATGGGCACAGCACGACGCCACGCTGCTGATGGAAAAGCAGGGCAAAGCCCCCTACCCCGCCGGCATACTGATCGACCAAGGCATGGCCGACAAATTCCTGCACGAAAAGCAATTGCTGCCCGAAGCGTTCGAGGCCGCATGCGCCAAGGTGGGCCAGCCCCTGACCCTGCGCCGCCAAGGCGGCTATGACCACGGCTACTACTTCATCCAGAGCTTTATCGACGACCACCTGCGCCACCACGCGCAGCAGCTGCAAGCGCCCCAGGCCTGAGCCAGCGCCTAACGCACCATGTTGTACGCCAGCAGCCTAGGGCGCTGGCGCATCCAGACACATGACCGCAGGCCACGACTGCACCTGCCCATTCACCGTGGCCGTGAATTGCCCAGCAGCAAACTCCGCAGCAGAACCATCCAACTGCCAGCGCTTGTAGCCACCTGGCAGCACATAGCCTGCCAGCTCCGACATCAAGACTTGCGCCTCAGCCCCCACACCCGGCAGGTACTGCAAGTCCACTAGCTTGGCATGGTGCTGGCCTGCATTGTGGATACGCAGCCAGCTGTGCGCGACATCTTCGCCAGACAGGCACAGTTGCAGAGCCACCAAGGCAGAGCCTTGCATATTCAAAAACAGAGGCAATGAATACCGCGTTGCGCTTTGCGGCGGCTGCGTGTTTTGTGCATCAACAATGATGCGGTAACTGCGCTCTTGCAGCGTCTGCGCCGCGCCATTCAAGCGCATGACACGCACACGCTGCTGCACGCCCGGCAGAATGTTCACCCACGGCGGGCTGAGCACCACATCATCTGTCGGCAGCAGCACTTCATCACCACCCTGCTGCAGCCAAATAAACACCCGGGCAGTCATCTGCACCGACTGCTGGCTAACATTCGAGATCCATAGCGACGACGAAGATTCCTCAGGTGCCATACGCATGGACACCGGCTCAATGTCCAAATCCTCGGCCTGCGCCGCCACACCTGCCATGGCCATCGCCGCAAGGCTGTAGTGCCAAAAGCGCATGGCTATCAAAACACCACCGCCACCAAATTCGTTGCTGCGGGTGTGTCCTGCGGCAACGGCTGGGACGTGTTGGCCTTCACCGCCTGCGGCGCCCGCGCCTGCCCCACAGACACCATTTTTGCCACGCTGGGCGAGCAACGAATTTCCAGCCCATGCACCCCGCCTTTGCGGCGGCTGGGCTGGTGCTCACGCAAGGAGCAGCGCTCCAGCACCGTCAGCTGCACCACCACGGGTGCGCTCAAGGTGCCCGCACACCATACAGGCGAAGAAGCCATGCCAAGCAGCAAAAAAAACATCATCTTTTTACGCATCACATCGCTCCTTCAGTGCCACTGCAGCGGCTGGTGAACGCCAGCACCCGCCCTAATAATGCAGCGTGACTACGACAGTATCCAAGTAACTGCCCATCTCCGCATCCGGCTGGGGCGGCACCTCCCCATACACAGTCAAGATTACCGGGCCACCGCTTTCATCACTGACGCCAGCCACCATATCCGCCTCGGCATCGCCCCAGACCAAAAAAGCATGCTCATTTTGATAAAGCTCATAGCGAACAAAGCCACCTTTTCCAGCCATGCGTCGCGTGTTCCCATCAAAGTACTGCCCCTTGTCCAGACTCACTTTCCACGGAGTGCCCGGTGCACAGCGCACGCTGATGAAGGAATGTGCATAACGGGCCGTCGTAGGCGGAGGCACCTGGCCAAATATCAGGTCTGTGGCACTGACCGTGCAGTTATTTTCGTAGACCGCCAGCACGCCCGAAGAATGAAAACCCACACTACCCCCGCCACTGCCTCCGGTGGAGCAGTCGTAGGAGTTGGGAAAAGCCGCTGTGTCATAACGGTAACGCAGCAGGCCTTGCAAGCCTTGTTCTTGGTAGCTGTTCACCGCTGAGACCGCTTGCCCGGCATACACCTTCCCGTAAATAGGGGCTGAGCCGCTTTGCTGCGTACCCGGTGGCACCGCCATAAATACCTGATAAACCGGCGTGCTGCCCGGTGCACCAATACGCTGGGTATGCACCGGGTCTGAAAAAAGGTCGTAGTGCAAAAAGGAGCCGTTGTAGTTGGTCATGCGGCGCGTGGGCTGCCCCACGCTCCAATCACCAGGCCCGATATACACACAGATTTGGTAGTAGTAAGTCTGCCCGCTATAGCTTGGTGCACAGGTATACGTGATCGACGAAGTGGCTGAGCCACCGCTGCTGCTCACGGTGCCAAAGTTCATGCCAAACGCACCGTGGTAGTAGCACGACTGAGCTTGGGCTTCGGTGCCTGCGCCACCGTACAACACGCCCGCCAGCACAGCAGCCTTGCTCAAGCCGCGCCACAAAGTCGAAAAAGTCGATATCACCGAAATTATTGGCATGACAGTATCCCCACATCAACACGCCCGCGTTCGGGCCAATGCTGTGGCAGCTGTACCTGGCACAGGCCTGCAGGCAGCTCTAGCGACAGCCGCGCACCTGCAGGTGGATTTTGCAAATACACACGCCCGTCATACCCCACAACCGCAGACTGCTCACCAGCCTCAAGCTGCACGCGGGTGCCTGCAGGCACCCAAGCACCATGCGCATCTCGCACAGCCAGCTCCACCACCACGACGGGAGACATGGGAAAACGCGCCAAAGTACCACTGCCCGTAGCAGGCACCGCCATCATCTGTACGCGGTCAATGCGAACATCCTCAGGCAACTCCAGCGGATCAATCGACAGATTGTTGTTCTCCCAGGCGATCAGCGGTGTCACCAGCAAGTGCCCATCCTCATCCGTGCTGCCAACCAAACGGTTTTCCAGTTTCACTGGGACATTCGCAACACCATCTGTAGAAACGAGGGCAAAGGCATCATGCGCACGGCGCATGGGAAACACGTGCCCTTGCATCCACAGCAGACCACCGCTGGCACCTATATAGGTTGTGATTCCGGTGCGCTCCCCCCACTGCTGCTCCAACCCGGCGCGCCACTGCCCATAGCGCGTAAGCTGGCTGACTTCAGCTCGCCCACCTGCCTGCTCGCCCGCGCCGGCCTCTACCCGCCAGCCCCAGCCATCACGATCCCCCGGCAAAGACTGCATCGCCCCCACTGCAGCAGCATGGCTCCCCTGCCCTTGGTGCCGCGTGCTCACCCAGAGCTGCCGATGCCGCTCCAATGGCAGCGACCAGTAAAGGTAAGCGGTCGTTCCACCACCACCTTGTAAATCCCGGTTGATACCCGCGTGAAGATTGCCATACCGCCCCATGTTCTGCGACCAACTCAGTCCGGCATAACGGGCATTCGGGCTGGCCCAATAGTCTTGTTGCACATAGCTCACCCCCACCTGCCCATGCGCAATATTCAGTCCCACAAAGGCTTGGTGGGTTCGCCGGGGCAACGAGGCTTTCTCCAAGCTGGCCACATCACTGAACGCCACACTGCGTGCCTGCGTTGCCACACTCAGACTCACTCCCGCGCCCTGCCACTCGTAGCCAAAGCTACGCTGCTGCCCACGCTGCGCATCATGGCGGCTGGCGGCATACGACGCGCGCACCACGCCACCTGTTTGCCCCAACAGCAGCAAGCCACCGAGACCGGCCATACGCAGTCCATCCGCTGATTCGGCATGCGACTCTATCGTCAATCGGTTGCTCAGCCCATAGCGCCCGCTCGCACTCACCATGGTGTACGCTGCATAAGCAAACGAATCCAAACCATAGTTGCGCCGAGGCGTACCAACCTCCACCGACCAGTCACTCAGCCCCTGTTGCAGCAATTTGGCGCTGTTGTAGAGCGAAAAATTGACCACGCGGCTTTGCCCCGTTATGTCGGTGATGACCATCTGCGCACTCCCCGCGCCATTGAGCACCGGGGCACCTAGCACCTCGAACCGCCCCGGATTCACCCGGTTTTGCGCCTCTCGAATGCCGTTGATATACAAATCCACCACCGATGGCACTGCAGCCTCACCGACAAAAGACTGCAGCGGAACAGTCACCCGGTAAGGCTGCAAGGCGAAGTTGCGCGAGATGCGCAGCCCACCAAAATGCATGCTGCGCGTCCACGACAATGCACTGCTGTACGCATCGCCCAATGTCACCGTCACCATGCTGTCCGGAAAATCCATTTGCCAGGCAGTATCCAGCCGGATGTTGCGCTGGTTCGAGTTGCCGCGCGGACTGTCTGCAAACAAAAGCAAGCTGCTGGAGCGCCAGACACCCGAGCCGACGCCAAACAATCGCAATTCGTTCCAACCGCTGATACTGCGACTTTGCGTGCTCCGCTGCCCATAGAGATCGTAGTTCAGCAAGAGTCCGGGAGCTTGCGTGGCCGGATCCAGCTTGGGCGTCGGCGGCAGCTCATAGCCAAATTGCGCCATCGGGCCGGTCAGCAGTGCGACGGGAGCCTCCAAGGTCAGACGCTGGTCTGCCTCATCGTAGACATATTGCAGCCCGGGTATGTCATCCAGCGCAAGCAGCGCAGCACCCTCTGTTTGCGGCAATGCCAGTCCCAGTTCGCGCAACGTTTGGGGTGCGGCAAACAATTGCTTGGCACGCCAGTGAAAGGGTTCAATCTTGTGCAATGGCACTTGGTTGAGCACTACCTCTAAATACAAGGTGATGTCTTGGGGCGCGGCGTACTGTACAAGCGCGTTGGACTGCACAGCAGCGGTGCCACCTTCCCAACCCTGCCCCCATGACCACGCTGTAACCGTAGCCAGCCCAAAAAAGCTAGCGCCCCGAGCGATCCAATGGCAGGGTCTGCGATTGCCTGTCGTCATTGAATCGTGCCTCCAGGCTCAAGTCAGAAGAAAGCGGATACGCCACATCTACAGGCCAGCTCATTTGCTGCCCAGCC